>JAJACV010000004.1 GCA_022601335.1 Chlamydiota bacterium
CCAAATACAGTGATTATCTTCTGATGTTTCACTTGTTTTAGAGTTGTGAGCACATTTTCTAAGGCGTCTTCAGTATGTGCAAAATCAACAAATATCTGAAAATTACCCTCATGCTCAATTCTCTCTAATCGACCTCTTGGAGGTTGAAATACTTTCAGACGCTCTAATATAGTTTCTATATCTATTTGAGATTCAAGACCAATTGCAATAGCAGACAGAGTGTTATATATATTAAATTTACCCACAAGATTTGTTTCAACGAAGATTTTTTTTCCATCAAAAGTTAAGTCAAACGAGCTACCATTAGGTTTGAGCAATAAATTATCTGCCTGATAGTAAGCACTCTCTGAGAGTCCATAGGTTTTGACTCGTGCGCTGCAATGTTCTATCATTGCATCAGCGTAGGGTGAATCCCCATTAATGAGAGCTATTTTGTCTTTTGACAAGTTTTCAAAATGCTTAGCTTTTGTACTAATATAATGCTCTAGAGTTTTATGGTAGTCTAGATGTTCTCTTGAAAGATTTGTAAAAACAGCTATATCAAAAGGAATTCTATCTACTCGTTTCTGGTCAATTGCATGAGAAGTGACCTCCATAACGCAATGAGAGAGTTTTTGCTCTTTCATTCTAGCTAACATTTTATGATTTGAAATAACGTCTAATGGAGCATAGGATGCAGGAATAGAATTGCTTCCTATGAGATATTCAATGGTTCCAATCAACCCACACCTCTCTTCACCTAAGATGGCACGTGTTAAGTAAGCCGTTGTCGTTTTTCCATTGGTTCCTGTAATGCCAATCATAAAAAGTTCTTTAGCAGGATACTGAAAAAATCTTTGAGCTATTTCTCCTTCGAGGTCGGCAGGACTTTTACAAATAATTTGAGTTATCTCTTTACAAAAGGGATCATATAAATCGGTTAGAACAGCGCGAGCTCCTCCATGTATGGCTTCTTCAGTAAATTTGGATCCATGATGAGTAAGGCCTTCTTTTGCAATGAATAAATGCCCAGGGGAAACCATTTTTGAGTGTTCACTCAGTCCCGAGACCTCTAGCTCTTTGTTCCCAATAATTTTGACCGGAAGATCAGATAGTAGCTTCTTTAATTTTATTTTTTTAAGTTCCATTTCTTATATAACTCATTAAGTTCTTTAGCTTCTTTGTGCCAATGGGCTTTTTCTGGATTGTATCGAGGATCTCCGAGAGGATAATGAAAAGGATTGTCTGGAGGAACTCCTAAAAACTGTAGAGTTCTTCGAGCAAGTTCTCGGAAAACAGGTGCTGCGCATTTTCCCCCATAGTACATATACCCTATACCATGTTTAAATTCAGCTTTTGGTTCATCCATTGAAACGAGTAGAATAAACCTTGGATTATCAACGGGTGCAAAACCTATAAAAGAAGAAAAGTAACTCTTCTTTGAATACTCTCCATCGACGATTTTGTTAGATGTACCTGATTTTCCAGCCACACTATAGCCATATACATCCCCTAAATTACCACTTCCACCGTACCGCATAGAGTACTTGAGGGCTTTGACGATTTCTTCAACCATATAAGGTTGGAGTATACGAGGAAAAGATTCTTTTCGTTCTTTTTGAGTATTATTTACTAAAACCACCTCTTTCCCCTGCGGCCCTTCTTTAACAATCTTGCGAACAAAAGTTGGGCGAATAAGGTACCCTCCGTTAGCAAATGTAGCAAAGGCCCGAAGCATCTGTAAGCTATTGACCATAAAATTATGTCCCATAGCGAGAGAATAAGGAGTGGGTGTGGACCATTCTAAAGTTCCATTTGCATGTTTGCGTTTTGGGCTTGGAATCAATCCTTGAGCCTCTAACGGGTATTCAATGCCCGTTTTTTCACCTAGCCCAAAGGTGGTGACTAATTGTTCTCGATACCAATCGGCACCTAGCTCATTAATCACTCTTTCAATAATGCGAGCTGGATAAATATTAGAAGATTTTTGCATTGCTTGATAAAAGTTTAGATAGCTATGAGGTCTTGGATCTTTTAGATCTCTCGTTCTTCCAGGAAATTTTCCAGATTTTGTATAAACTTTCTCATCGACATCAAGAACAGGTTTTTTTCCCTGTTTGGCAAGCTCTTCATTTGCAAGAAAGCAAATAGCCATCGTGATAGCCTTCGTAACCGAGCCTGGTTCGTAACTATCACAAACCCCTTTTAAACGAGTCAATTCGATATTTTCTTCACAATTATAATAGCTTTTATAATCAGCAGGAGAGAAAAAAGGATATTGAGCAAAAGCTAAAATTTCACCTGTATAGGGGTCCATGATAATCGCCCATCCAGATTTAGCTTCGACATTTTTAACACCTTTTTCTATTTCTTCCTCAGCAATAGCCTGTAGATGGTGATTAATAGTTAAGTAAACGTCAGCTCCATTAATCGGAGCTTGAATTATTTTTCCTAAATCAAGTGGGTGTTTGGGGGACCTTTGTAGTTTAGTCTTACCCTCTACTCCTTCAAGTATACTATTAAAGTAATATTCGGCTCCTCCAGTAGGAATCCCTTGGTGAGTCTGCTCATCTTTATTTTCTTGAATAGTGTGAAGGAATTGACCTAAGAGGGTATTGAAAGGATAAGAGCGTTTGTAATCAGAAATGAAGTAGAGAGCATTGTTGGCTATTTTATTGCGTCTAGCATAAGTAAACCACCAGTCATGAAGTTCATTTTTTTGAGGCTGAGTCAACCACATTTTCAGTTTGCGCGACCTACTTTTTTCAAGATCGAACTGCGTTTTAAAAAAGGCTTGATCTTCTTCTGGCAGATTAAGAATCTCTTGAATTTTTCGAGCTACTTCGCTGTGATTAGACGCAGAGAGTTGAAAAGGATCTGCAAATAGATGAAACATCGGTATATCAATTACGAAGGGTTGTTTTTTTCCCTGCGAGGCAGTCAACAAGTCCATATTTGAATAAAACACACCTCTTTTGAAAGGTTCTTTAATCACAATTTCATGTTGCGCTTTTGCGAATCGTTTCCATTTATTTTCTTGAATAACCTGAACACGAAAGAACTGCACAATAAGAAGAGAAAACAGGGAGAAAATCCCACAAGAGACAATAAGGATGCGGGGATGCTCTTTCATAACCTCACATTTACTTCGTACCTAAAAAAATAGGGAGTTTTAAAGGTCTATTACTTTTTTGCTTATCAACAGCTTCATCAAAAGAACTGGCTTGCTGAGCAATTCTAGAGGTGACAAGCAAGATATCATGTGTGTAGGGAAACTTAAGGTGACTGTATTCTGGCATCTTAGCGAGTTGCATTAGGTTTTGAGGGTTTTTAAAGCATTCAATTTGATAAGAGAGGTGCACAGAACTTTGGTTAATTTGGTCAATTTCTTTGGAAAGAGCTGGAATTTGAAGACGCAGTTCTGTATGCGCATTTAGTTTATCTACATAGAGATATAAAAATGAGCCGAATGTGATAATACAAAATAAGATACGTATTAAATAATTCATAACTTTTTCCCTTAATTTCTTTCTAGAAATCGCATCTTTGCACTGCGAGATCTAGAATTTTTCTTCCCTTCCTCCCTAGAAGGAACAACCGGTTTTTTAGTCAAAATTTCAGCTTTTGGCACGGTAACTTTGCTTTTAGTTGAGAGTTGCCTAAAACAATTTTTAACAATTCGATCTTCTCCACTATGAAAAGAAATAATACCCAGTCTCCCACCTTTTGAGAGATAATCTACCGCTGTAGGTATGACTGAAGATAGAACTTCAAGTTCATTATTTACTGCAATTCGCAAGGCTTGAAAAATCAGCGTTAAGGGAGGCAAACTTCTTTTAGAGGCTACAAGCGAATGAGAAAGTATCTTCTTTAAGTCTGCAATCGTTTTTAAGGGCTGCTTTCGTCTCCCCTCTACAATGGCCTTAGCAAGTTTTCTCCAATTTGGGAGATCTCCGTATTCTCTAAAAATTTCTCCTAGCTCAGCTTCAGACCAAGTCGTGAGAACCTCTTCAGCAGTTAAAGTACACTCTCGGTCCATTCTCATATCTAGTGGCCCCTCTTTTGAGAAGCTAAAACCTCTCTCTGCTTGGTCAATTTGCATAGAAGAGACTCCTATATCCATAAAAATTCCATCCACTTCCAGGAAGCCTCTTTCTTTTAATTCATCTGCCATTTGGCAAAAATTGGCTTGCACAAAAGTCACTTTTTCTTTGAAAGGATGTAAGCGCTCGGTCGCTATACTAAGGGCACTTTCATCCTGGTCCATCGCAATAAATGTTTCAATTTCAGGGTGTGCCATTAATAAAGCCTCCGCATGTCCTCCAGCGCCTACTGTGCCATCCACAAATGTTTTAATTTCCAAGTCTTTAAAAAATTCCAAAAACTCACTACAGAGAACCGGAGTATGATAGCACCTGCTCACTGGATATTTACCTTGCCGATGATTGGAACCATCGTTTCTTTATCTTTTACTTGCCCTAAAGCAACTTCTGAAAGTTTTCCAAAATCTAAATTAGGGTCATCTCCCTCTAGAAAATCGCCTAAGCTTTGTTCATAAAGGT
Organism: Chlamydiota bacterium; assembly: GCA_022601335.1. GTDB lineage: Bacteria > Chlamydiota > Chlamydiia > Chlamydiales > JAAZZY01 > JAJACV01. The sequence continues at coordinate 4,542 of JAJACV010000004.1, forward strand.
TTCTAGGCCAAATTTCTATTTTATTGAGGACCCCAGCGATTACAATTTCTTGGTCAATTTTCGAAGCTTTCTTAAGAAGTGGAGGCAAAGTAATTCTACCTACCTTGTCGCATTCTGTTTGAAATAAGGTAGAAAAGAAAACGGTCAAAAACTTCTGATATCTTGCGACATACTGGAGTTTTTGAAATTGATCTACCAACTTCTCAATATCACTTTTTCTATAAATAGCAAGACAGCCACCCATTCCCAAGGCTAGTGAAAACTGCAATACTCCATTTTCGACAAGCCCATATCTCAGTTCATGGGGTAGAACCATCCGGTTTTTCTCGTCTAACTTGGCTTCATGTGCACCACTAAAAAAATAACTCATAGTACCTTTCCCACAATACACCACCCTATACCACAAAAGAAGAGCTAATACCAAAACAATTTTACAAAACCATCAACTATATTTTTGATATATTCTAAATGAAATTAATAATAAGTACCTTATAAAAAAAAATTTTTTTTAAGAAATGTGGGAAATAGTGGGATTTTATGTGGAAAACTACTAAAAAACAACTTGAACAACAATTTTTGTAGTTTTACACACAAAAACTATTTAACTAAGCTTTGTGGATATCGAAACCTCTTTTAATAAAGCTTTTCAGTGAATTATTTTAAGAAAATTCAAAAGCAACCTCTATTCCTCTTATGAGAACATCTAAACTTACTTTTCAGGATTTCATCTATTTAAAAATGAATACTTTGGAAAAAAAATTTAAGCCTTTAGTTAAGGAACGTATTTTGAGTGGTAAATTGAAGCATAGGATGGAACTTACCGATTAATTTATTGATCTTAAATCAACTGTTTAAAAAGCTCCTTTCGGAAGAAAATGAAAAACACCTCCTTCATCCTGTGTATCTCCAGGATTATTTGAAAAAACAGCATGCCAGCTTCCAGAGCTTACAGAATCAAAATGCATCTCAAAAATGTAGGTATAAAGCCCATTTTGCGTAGAGTATGTCAAAGCGATGCTGGCTTTATTTGTCGATTTCCTTACATAAGAATAATTCCCTGACTCAAAAAGTTCTTTTGTCTCAAGAAAAAAAGCCTGGTAACTACCATCATTGTGATATTCATATACTAGCGTTTTATTGAGAATATTGTTATCAAAGGGACCTCCTATTTTATTGACATGGTAGGCAATACTTTTGCCCTTCACTAATTTAGGAACAGTCTGTACTTGGCTTGAGCATCCAACAAGTACTAAAAAAGTAACGAGGTATAAAAAAAACTTATGCTTAGACATCCAATTTTTCATAGAAGTTCAATCCCTTTTACTTTCACATCATTAAAATTAATTTTACTTTTTCTTAGCATATTTAGCTATAAACTAAATAGCACAATCCCTATTAACGCCACTCTTTACCATGAAAGCTCTCAACTACAATTTGACTCTGCAAATGATCTCATTGATATGATGAAATTAAATGGAGATGAAGTAGGTTTGGATATAGGCTGTGGTGATGGAAAAATAACTTCTGTGATAAGCAAAAAATTATCTTCTGGTTTGATCAAAGGTTTAGATCAAAGCCCCTCAATGATTCGATTTTCGCAGAAAAAATATGCGAGTAGTAAGTGTCAGTTTATTCTGGGAGACTTTGAAGACTTTAATGAAAGTGAAGTATACGACTTTATTACAGTTTTTTCCGCTTTTTACTGTTTTAAAGACCCTGAAGAATCTTATAAAAAAATAATTAGAGCTTTAAAGCCCGGCGGTAAAGCATATATTATGACCTACCCAAAAGAAGACCCTGTTTGGATCACATGCCATCAAGCCCTCCTCTCTAATCCCAATTGGGAAGAAATAGAGAGAACATCTATATTTAATCGCCTGCTACCTATTAATAAGCACCTAAGTATTTTAAAATCTCTTCCGATTGAAATTAGCCTTTTTGAACCTAAAGACACCTTCTCATATCACACTGATTTTTCAGATTTTGAACTTTATTTAAAAAGCTGGGGGGTACTATGCACTGATTTAACGGGAAGCTCATATGAAGACTATATCAATAAAGCTTTGCTCTTTACTAAACCTGTATTGATTAACGAACACGGGTGTATAAAAGCTCCTTGTAAATATATTAATATTATTTTGAGCAAAACTCCTTTAGGTTCAAATATCTAAGTTTGATACAATGTTCGACTAATATGTTTATTTATATTTCCCAGTGGAAAACTGTAATAGCAGGTTTGCTAGTATTATTTATAACCTCTAGCTGTTCTCATAGAATGATTACAGTGAGTGAAGGACAACAAAAGGTCCCCTCTATTCCTCATTTTTCAAATAATCCTATACGCGTAGCGCTAGTTTTAGGGGAGGGTGGTTCAAGAGGCATGGCTCATTTGGGAGTTCTCGATGAGTTGGAAAAAGCTAATATACCAATTGATTTGATAGTTGGATGTAGTATTGGCAGCTTTGTTGGAGCTCTCTACGCAGACCAACCAGATGCAAAAGCACTGGTTTCAAAATTTTCTCATCTTAAAACGAGTAAGCTCTTATCTTTTAATCCTTTTTCAACAAAAAAAGGGATTTGGAAACACAAAGCTTTAGAGAAATTTTTAACAGAAAACTTAGAAGCCTCGCGGTTTGATCAACTCAAGATATCTCTTATTATTGCCTCTACAGACCTACTAAACGGTGAAAGTGTTTATATCGGAAGCGGAGATATTGTAGAGACGGTCTGCGCCTCTTGCTCAATACCTTTTGTCTTTCAGCCCAAAGAGATTTATGGCCGTGTATTAGTCGATGGTATGCTAACCGATCCTATTCCAATCAATATTGCTAAAGAACAAAATCCTTTAGTAACTGTTGCTGTAGATTTGAGTGGATTATTAGATAGCACCTATCCCAAAAATCTTTTTCAAATTACTAAAAGAAGCTATGACATTCTGAAGATTAGACATAATCAACACAGCACACTTGGCGCAGATGTTGTAATCAAACCGAAAATCAATTCAAACATTACTTTTCTAAATACGAAACACTCTGACCAACTGTATGAAGCTGGTCAAAAAGCGGCACGTGAAGCTATTAAAGAAATTCATGCGAAACTTAAAAAATCTCTTGCAGAAAGCGAAATAAGTCAGATAGACTCTCCCTAATAACTTTCAAAGGTAAGTTTTATATGGACCACATACCTTATACTCAGCAAACCTTAGACCAAGATGATTACAACGCTTTAGCCAATCCCTTTGAAGACAATTGGGTCACTCGAGGCCCCAAAGTCAATCGATTTGAAAGTGAGATTGCCAACTATTGCAATGTTCCCTTTGCTGTTGCCTTTTCCTCTGGATCAACCGCTTTAGAAGCGACAGCGTATGCAGCAGACATTAATCAGAATGATTCCATCATTACATCTGCAAATACTTTTGTTGGAACGGTGAGTGGCGCTTTAAAAAGAACTAAACATCTTCACTTTCTAGATCTTGATCCTACAACCGGCAGCGCAGATTTCCATTTATTAGAGGGTTGTAAATCACCGAGAGGACGTCTTTGCTTGATTCCTGTTCATTTTTCAGGGATAGCCACAAAAGTAGAGAAAGTGTCTCCGCATACTATACTTATAGAGGATGCTTGCCAGGCCTTTGGAGCCTCTTATGAATCAGGTGAGCGTGTTGGAAGTTGTCCAACATCTGATATGACAGTATTTAGTTTTCACCCAGCAAAAACGATCTGCATGGGAGAGGGAGGTTTGGTTACAACTAAGAATCCTTATTTTTATCAGAAATTACTTCTCTACAGAAATAACGGAATTGTTAGATCTGAAAATAACTACCCAGGACATTATGATGTAGTTGATCTAACTAACAATTATAACGTCAACGAATTTCAAGCAGCTCTAGGCCTCAGTCAATTGAAAAAAGTAGATTTATTCTTAGAAAAAAGAAGAGCCTTAATTAAAAGATATCGTGAACATTTAGAAAGCCTCGATCATATTAAGCTATTTTCGAATCACTATGACCCTTATTCAGCTCATAATTTGTGTGTAATACAGCTAGACTTTGAAGCCTATAATACCTCTAAAAATGAGGTAATGATACGTCTAAAAGAGAGAGGCATTGCAACACAAGTACACTTTATACCTCTATATAAACATACTTATTTTCAAAATAATTTTAAGTTTTTGGAAAATCATTATCCACAAACAGAAGAGTACTACAAAAAAGCTCTATCCCTTCCTCTTTTTGCACACCTTTCTTTTGATCAGGTTGACTACATATGTGAGAGCCTTATTGATTGTTTAAAAAGTCCCTTAAAAACGCTTACGAATAAGCCATTTGCAGAGCCTGCGCATCAGATACCATAAACTGATCTGTGCATGTTTTTGTAAAATTTTCAATGAGTTCAAACGCTTCATTACGATACCCGAGCAAGAGCATCGCTTTAATTTGATTCATCGTGATGGTGTTATTGCTCGGATTAATTTGTTTTGCCTTTTGCAAATAGCTCAAAGCAAGCGAGGGATTATTTTCTTCTAAATAAATAGCCCCTAGAGTCTGAAGATCAAAAGAGTTGTTAGGGTTTAAAACCACGAGCGTATGAAAAAAATCTTTTGCAATGTCATACTTTCCCTGCCTAATATATAAAAAAGCTGTGGATCGAAAGTTGTCTAAATGCTCTTCATCCCAATCCAAAACTTCTAACCAATTTATTTGACTCATAACTTAACCTTGTAAAAATTCAAGTATTCTTAATTTAAGATCGTCATAGGCTTGTTTTTGATTTTTAAAGTTATGACAAAATTCTAGTAAAATGGCTTTTTCTTGCTTTCTCATTTTTTGTTCATCAGGATCTCTATGAGAGCAATCCAAATTCTCAATGATTTTAATATTTGCTTCTAACGTGTCAACAGATGACTTAGATGTATCGTACAAGAAAATACGGCTAACATCCGTTGGGAAGTCGTAATAAGCACCTCGTCTTTGAGCCAATTCCCCTGTTAAGATCTTTAAGGCCTCGGGTCCTGTTGGCTTACTGACTAAAACGGATGCATGATTATAAGCCATGAATCCAGCATGCTGTGGAAACTGTCGGTTATATTTTTCTGAGCTTTCTATATTTACAGCATAGTCTGTATGCGAGCCTATTGAGTTAGTATCTAGCTTAGGTTCTATTGAACTCATTTTAAATCTCCTACTCGATTCAATTGATTTAAAATTCCTTATAAGAAATCTATTTAGATAGCGCAAATTATTTCGTCATTTTTCTACATTTTTAATGTGGGAAATAAATATAGAGAAATTATTTTTTTCTAAATTTCGATAATAAATTGACGTAATCAATTCTTTTACAATGCATTAAACTCATTATAGTATTTTTAAGATTCTAAATACCTTTTCAGTTAAAGAGTTACGAAATAAAATACTTATTTATTAAAATGCCTTTGATGTCCTTTTTTTTGTAATCTGATTTTGATTTTCAAGAGGTTAACTGATCTAACGAAAAGTTCCTGAAAAAAATGTTGCGGCTTAGGATATGTCATGTTACATTCCGCGCAAATTTTAGACCTTCAATTCCTGTGTGGAAACATTGTTGATAACTTGAAGATAAAAAAATAAGCGAATACGAAAGATACATTATTAAATAAGGGTAAGGGAAAAGTATGCTAATATGTGAGGAGAAGTCTGAGGCCTGGTCTCAATTTTTGGAGTATGCTGAAGAGAGATGTTCAGCAACAGCTTTTGAAAATTGGTTAGCGCCTATTCGTGTCGTAGAAGAATCCGACGAAGGGCTTATTCTTGAAGTTCCGAATATCTTTGTAAAAGAGTACTTATTAGAAAATTATCTAAAAGACTTATCTGCTTTTCTTCCTTTGCGTTCTGATGGACAACTTGCTGTGGAGTTTGTTATTGCAGCTCCTAAAAAAGAAGAGAAAAGCACAGCTATCGAAGATTTATCATTAGTAAAAACAGCCACTCCTGAAGTCAACCTTAAGTTAAATCGCAATTATATCTTTGATAACTTTATTGAAGGACCTTCCAATCAATTTGTTAAATCAGCAGCAATTGGCATTGCCTCTCACCCCTCTAGAACTTACAACCCTCTATTTATCCATGGAAAAGTTGGCTTGGGTAAAACGCACTTACTTCACGCTATAGGCCATGCAATCGGACAGAGCCACAAAAATCTTCGTATTCAATGTATCACAACAGAAGCGTTTATTAATGATTTAGTGGATAGCTTACGAAATAAATCTGTTGCACAGATGAAAAAGTTTTACAGACACTTAGACGTGTTACTTGTAGATGACATTCAATTCCTTCAAAATCGCCTGAATTTTGAAGAAGAATTTTGCAATATGTTTGAAGCTTTGATTAACCAGAACAAACAAATTGTTATTACCTGTGATAAGCCTCCTAGTCTCCTCAAGCTATCCGAGCGTATGGTCGCTCGGATGGAATGGGGTTTAGTGGCTCAATTAACTCCTCCTGATCTAGAAACTCGTGTTGCTATATTGCAACATAAAGCGGAAACTCGCGGTCTTTCTATGCCTCAAGAGACAGCTTTTTACATAGCTGAGAGAATTTCACAAAACGTACGTCAACTGGAAGGAGCTGTTAATAAGCTAACAGCTTACTGTCATATTTTAGACACTTCTTTAACAGAAGATTTAGTCATAGAGGTTTTGGGAGAAATGCTTAAGCACGCCCCTACAAAAAGAATCTCAATTGATGCTATTTTTAAAGCGGTAGCTCAAGTTTTCCAAGTAAGAGTCAGTGACTTAAAAACAAACTCTAGGACGAAAGAGGTCGTTATACCACGCCAAACAGCGATGTACCTTGCTAAAGAGCTTGTGAATGATTCACTTACAACCATAGGTTCTGCCTTTGGAAAAACACACTCCACAATCCTGCATGCCTGTAAAAATATTGAGTCTAAAATCAAAAAAGACCCCCTCTTAGCGCGTCAAATTGATTTAGCTCGCAAAGGTCTTGATGAATATTGCTAGCTAAACATTTTTACATAAGAGATTTAAAGCTCTCTTTGACAATTAAATAAAACCTTTCTATTCCTTGTGTTAGGGTAACTAGAAGGGTTTTTTTGTGCCTCGAGTATTTTTTAAGAAAAAGCTATTGGGGATGGAAAGTATCCCTCAAGCTGATACACACAGTGAAGAAGAGAAGAAAGAAGAAGTCACAATTACGATTGTAAATTATGACGTCGATTTCTATGAAGAAGCTCAAGTCACTGATTTTGAAGGCTGTCTCCCCTATTTATCGACGGATCATTTTACTTGGATTAATGTAGATGGTCACCCCTCCCACCATCTATTGGAACAGATGCAGGTCCACTTTAAAATTCACCCTCTTCTTATAGAAGATATTTCAACAGAGCAAAGGCCCAAAATAGAGCCTTATGAAAGCGTTCTCTACATAGTGACTCGTTCACTTTATTATAATGCGGACAAAATTTTGATAGATAACGAGCAAGTCAGCTTAGTTGTTGGCCAGCGATTTGTTATTTCTTTTCAGGAAAGAGAACACCATATTAGTACTTACATTAAAGAGAGAATAAGAAGTCGGAAGAATAAATTACATAATCTCGGTTCTGATTATCTCTTATATACTTTTCTAGATGTGATTGTAGATAATTATTTTGTTGTATTAGAAAAAATTGGTGAAACTTTAGATACGCTTGAAGAAGATTTAATTACGACGACAGATTCTGCAATACTTAGAAATATACACCTTCTCAAAAGAGAAACCATTATTATGCGTAAAAGCATTTGGCCTCTTAGAGAAGTCATTTCAAAGCTACATAGAGGAGACTTTGAACAAGTCTCCTCTCATATCACACTTTATCTTAGAGATCTTTACGATCACACCATACAAGTGGTAGATACCATTGAAACTTTTAGAGATATGATCTCAGGCATTTTGGATCTTTACTTGAGTAATATTGGTCATAAAACAAATGAGATAATGAAGTTACTCGCATTGGCTGCGACTATTTTTGCTCCCTTAACTTTTTTAACAGGACTTTGGGGAATGAATTTTAGAAACATGCCTGAGCTAAATTGGATTTGGGGTTACCCAGCAGCTCTGGTACTAATGGTTATAACCATTGGCATGATGATTCGGTATTTTAGGAAGAAAAAATGGATCTAAAATTTAAAATCGATGCAGATTTTTAATCTTTCGTCTGTCTTTAAATTTTTATATAAACCTAATTAAATCAAAAAAAATAACTAGATAGTAAATACATTTAATTATATTTATTTAATCATACATTGTTAGTATTCATAAACTTTCTGATATTTTTAGAACTTATTTCTAAAATTAAATAGATAAACCTTGCTTAGAAAACCCACTTAAAAAAGAGCTTGAAATTGTACACTTCGTATTGACTAAGCATATCCACCTCAAAGTCACTTCTCAGTTCAAACTTGTTATATTGACTCATCAAAAAAGATGCTCCTAAAATCAGTTGATTAGTTGTATTATTGTAGCCTGTAATATTGAAGAAACTTTGGTTTGGAGCTCCAGTAAACCGAGCTAATATGTTAGCTGGATTAAGAGGTATATTCGCGAGCCATCCTAATGTAATGCTTGGAGCATAACAAAACTTTTTAGTAATAAACTCTTTAAAAAATCTTGCTCTGAAACTGGGTTGCATTAAATAGTTTGTACGACTTTTGATCTGCAAGCTAATATCATTAGCCCCTTGCTCAGAGTAAGCTTGAGTAAAAATTGTAAGGTAGTTCAAAGTTATTTCTGGCTGTATCCACGATTGAGGAGTAATGCTAAATGTTGGCACGCGCAGTCCCCCATTTAATCTAAGAAGCAAATCAAATGTATTGTAGCGACTTTTAGCGACTCGGTAAAGGTCTGTAAAAACAATGGTGCGATAAGCTTTTACAAAGTTAAACGCTCCAAGAATTCCAAAGTTGGTAAAAAAAAGTCTGTTGAAGCAGCCTATTATTGGCCCAAAGTATAATGTACTCCATTTAGAATTTCCAAAATTATTTTCCCATTTCAATTTGGTATGAGTATACCCAGCGCCACCAGTGATAAAAAAGTGTTGATTAAAAGTTTGTGTCCAACCTGCACCAAAACCATAAGTACCTAAATCAAAAGGGATCTGCTCTCCAACAGCTCTTTGGTTATAGTAGATACCGATAGGTTGAATAAAGGCCCCTTTTCTCACAATCGAAAAGCAAGGTAATCGATAGTGTTTTTTCTTAATATTTGCTTTACTAATCTCAACGAGAGGTTCCTGAAAATTATCTTCAATTTCTGAATTAAAGGGATCGATTTCAGTCACCAATATATTCTCTTGAAGTTTCTCGTAAGGCTCTTCTACCATATATTTGGGACTATAAGATGATAGTGAGACAGCTCCTCCTCTTGCATAAGGATCAAAAGTTTTTGCCAGTTCTACATCAGCAATTAAAATTGCATTATTATACGCGGCATAAGGCTCTGAAGAAAGTCTAATCAGAGCCTCTTTATACTCTTTACTTGGTAAATTAAGAAGAGCAACTGCAACATTTGCTAAATCTTCACTGCTAAGCATAATGCTATCTTCAGTAAACATATAATTAAACATCCGGAGCTCATTACCTGACAAAGTACTGGAAGAGACAGGATGAACGAAATGTCCTGAAGGTGTCGTGACAGTGACACTATTGTTATTAATATAGTTGAAAATCCAAGTACCAGAACCATTATAGATAATATTGCTAAAGTTTGCAGGATTAAAACCTTCGGTGGTATTCAGGACCGTAAAAGTTGCATTTCTTAAATAGGCTCCTTGAGCTAATTCCAACTCCAAAGTACCGTTTAATGAGGCGGTGCCTACAACTTCAAGTAAACCTGCTGATACAGTCGAAATAGGAATTCTTAAAGTACTTTGATCTGTGTTTGTATAGTTACCAGTAGTTAGAGTAGAGTCTGAATCAGAAATACTCAATACCCCTTTTTCAATATTCACATTACCTTGTAATGTACCTAATCCAGTGATAACAGCAGAAGTTGCTGAATTAACCCCTGAATTTACATTAACATCAGCTGTTACCGTCAAACCTTGATTAATGTGAAGGGTTCCCAAATTGACGTTGAGTGTGCTAGCAAAATTATACAAGCTTCCTGCTAAGTTTTGTGTCCCAGAGCCATTCATACTGACACCACCATCTCCAGTAATTAATCCATTATATGTTTGAGTATCTCCAGCAGCTGGTGCAAACTCTAAGTTGGCTCCATCAGCAATATTAATAGTTGGAGTTTGCGTAGGAGTTTTAACATAGCTCAAAACGCCTGCATTCACTGTTGTTGTACCCTGATAGGTACTTTCACCTGAGCTAAGTTGTAGCTTACCCGCTCCAGACATTGTTAACCCACCTAATCCGTTAATAGGAGCTGATATAACTGATGTTGTCCCTATCGCAGGAGTATTAAAGATGAGTGTTGAGAATTTTGATACATTAAAACTAGAGGTTTGAGTTGGAATGGTATTAAACTGCAGACTACCTTGCTCTATATCAGTTTGTCCAGGATATTGAATTGATGATCCACTTAAAATAAGGCTACCCTCACCAGTTTTAACCAACTTAGCAGAAGTATTTTGTTTTGAGCTTGTTAAATTTCCCGAATAAGTTAAGTTATCAGCAAAATTAAATGTAAGACTCCCTTCCTGACCTCCATAACCTAAATCCATGGAAGAAAAAGAAGGAGAAGAGTTAAACGTGACACTGCCTCCATCTATTTGGAAAATTCCAGAATTAGTAATTGATCCAGTGAATGTCAGATTAGCAGAGCTTTGGTCATTTTGTACTAATATGCTACCTGTTCCTGTTATGTTTCCTGCTAAACTACCCACAGTATCAACAAAGCTGAGATGTGTGGAAGTAGATAGTTCAATGGGTGAGCGTGTTGGAGTTGTTTTTAAAATCAGACTTCCTTCTTGAACTTGTACTTGGCCTGGAAAATCGATAGTAGTTCCTGTCAACGTCAAGGTCCCGCTCCCTTTTTTAATAAAATTTGCAGAGGTCTCTGATGAAGTACTTGTTAAGTTTCCTTGAAAAGTTGCCTCATCAGCATGATCAAAAATGAGACTCCCCCCTGCTCCTGCAACGCCTAAATCTATCGAAGTAAAAAAAGGAATTTTAGTAAAGGTGGCAGTGGCATTATTTAAGCTAAAAGTACCTGCTGAATTAAAATTTTGCCCTACTTGATTTGTAAACTGCACATTTGTATTAGCTGTTTGATTTTCAACTAGAATATTAGTATTGGATTCAGTTTTAATTTCAGAGGAACAAGAACCTGTAACATCAACAAAATGAAGCTCTGTTGCTTTATTAAGATACCATGTTGGTGGTAGATTTGGCATATTATCTTTAATAGTTGTAACCAAACCTGTTCCATTCGTTTGATTTGATTGTGTACGTACAAATCCAAAAGCTATAGTTCCACCCCCTTCCCATACAACTTGGTTACCGGCATTCAATACTCCACTTTGATCGTTAAATATGACATTTGCAGGCAATACATTTGTTGTGGAGTTGAAAGTATCTTTAAAACGAAGAGTACTTCCTGTTCTTAAAAAATCAAATGATGCCGAGCCACCAAAGGGAGCGTCGCCCAAACTAACTGGTACTTCAAAAGAAAAGTCTGCACCCGATCCAGAATAAGTAAAATTAGTTTTACTACTTGTGTAACCTAATGAACCATCACCAGAAATAACAACAGTGTCTGTTGTATTATCAGGATTGTAGTCTATTTTTAATAAACCAATATTTTTTCCAAGATCCAATGACAAATTTCCATCGCTATTAATTGTGGCAGTATCAGAAGCAAACTCTGGATAGCTTCCTCCAGGGGGTAAATCCCAATTTCCACTCTCTGCCCAAACAACGTTGCCATCTTTGAGTATCAGTGTACCTGAAGATCCGGCAAGCTTAGAAGATATGAAAGAAGTTAAAGCTACGATTAAAATAATGAAAATATTTTTTGACATTTGATATGCTTCCATCTTAAAGAGATACGTTAAATTTTTATAACCTATATAATATTTTTTTTATTGGGGCAAATATTTAATCTGCATCTACTCTCAAATCTACCTATACAAATAGCAAATGTGGTCAACAGGTGTGCGCTTCTTTTTATTAGAGGATCTAATAAATAATTATAGGCTGTCTTTTCCAATAATTGTTAAAAATTTATGAAATTTATGCTTCTCTAGTTTAACAATTTTACTTCTAAAATTGACCCATTCTCCTTTAGAAAGAGCCAAGATCAATATCCTTTTGGGGGGCAGTTTTTGATTATTTAACTTTGTGAAACTAAGTAATGGAATTTTTAGAAGCTTAGAAACTTGTTTTTGAATTTCAAGTGTTAGAGAATAAGTAACACTCATTCGATTTTTCATTGTGAGAATATAGTGGGGCCAAAAACCATTTTCTTTATACAATTTGAAGATATAAAAGCTTGCCAGTGCTTTAGATAAATACAAATTAAAGGGGTTTTGATAGAGGTTAAAAAGAGTCTTTGAGACGTTATCGCTTTGAAATAGAAAAACGACTCTTGAAAAAGAGTCATCTAAACACTCTTTTGCAAAATCAAATCTTAAAACCAAAATTCTTTGACAGGGCTCACATAAAAGTTTCAAATCTTTAAGGGAAGCATGACAGGACTTACAGTATTTTGGATAGATTAAATTATTGAGAAACTCTTTGAGGAACATCTACCTTGACCTTTTTTCTTCTAAAAGAATATTTGGGATTCATGCAATTTCCCTGTATAGAAATCATAAAAGGCTCTGTAATTTTCAATAAAACAAACTGCTTCATTTTTATCTGAATGTTAAGGTTTCCGTTAAAGTCAAGATAGGAGCCTTCTGGACTTTTAAAAATTTGGAAGTAACAATTTTTGTCGTGGCTATATACATCTACAAAGCGAGTAAAGTGTATTTTCTGATCTCTAATTTCATAGAGTATTTTGCCTTCGACAGGGTTGAGCATTGTTAAATCGAGTCCCAGTTTACTTATTAAGTGTGCGGGAATATCTAGGAGAGAATTTTGTTTTTTAGGAGACTTTAGAAACTTAAGAGATCCTGTACCTGCAATAGTGCTAGGGTCTAACAAATTCCCTTTAAAGTTCAGTAGATCAAGAGACTGAATAATAAGTGGTTTATGTTTTTTAGGACCTGAACCCTTTTGATGCAATAAGCTTGGTTTAAATTCTGACAAATGAATTTTTGGTACTTCAAAGTAATACCCTTCCTCTTTTTTTAAGATTTCAACTTTAGGAATAGAGATTTGTCCTGATAAATCAGATATCTTCAAATCTGAAATCAACATGTGCGATGCATTTAATAAGATTTTGGAAGAGAGGCTTTTAAATTCATAGCCTAGAAAGTCAAAATCTTGCCCACCAAGTAAACCTTCAAAAGAAAAATCTTGAGGATTCTGGGAACTCATTTTAAGTTGCCCGGATAAAAAGTAACCTGTTTTAAGACCGATTCTTTTTAATTGTTTTGAAAGTGATTGAGGTATTCTTTTTAAAAAGTCATCTTCATTCACTTGAATTTGTCCCATAAAAACTTGCTTATCATCGCCTTTGTTAGTTTTATTTACAAAATCTACTTTAACTCCCCCTATTTTACCATGAACACTGCTAACCAAAACAGGCTCTTTCTCATTCATTACGCACTTAAATTTTATACTTGAGTTTTGAGTAAGATCTTCACTTTGAGGGTTATTTTCAAAAAGAGTTATTAGCATGGGGCTTAAATCGTAACTATCTTTTTTTACTTCCAGCCAGTATGGAAGCGAATTATAAAGTATCTCTGCACCGACACAAACCCCTTGTGGCCCATATCTACATTTCAATTTTTTGAGAAAATAGGGTTTATTTTTGAAATAATAGAAATCGTCTTTTAATTGAATTAAAAGGGGGTAATCATTTTCATATCGATTAAAGCAAGCATTTCCCTCAAAATTACCTGACTCCTTAATATGAACAAGTATTTTTGACGGAATAAAATTAAATTTGCTTTCAAGAAGCTCGCTACTTTCTCTAAGCGCTCTTACAGGCATTTTAAAATCAATTTTTTCAGCTTTATCTAAAGTTAAATTGTTTTTGAAAAGCAAGTTTTTCGCTTGAATGTCAAGGGGGAAAGGTTGTTTGAATAAGGATTTTATCTTTGCTTGCAAATAGGAAACATTCACACTTTGGTGATCTTTTTCTAGTTTTATAGAAAGCGGTGCATCTTCAAAAATGACTTCTGAGATATTTAACTCTTTAGTTTTGCCCTCTAAGTCAATGATATATTTCCATAAGCCATTAACACATCCTCCTTCTAGCTGACCTTTAAAAGCAACTCTTCCAGAACATTTTGCTAAAGGATAATTGGAACCTAACTGAAAGAAATCGTTAAAAAATTGTAAGTCACAATAAAATTTATGAAGATGAGAGTGAAAAGACTTTGTTTGTTTTGAGTAAACTCCTGATAAATCGAGGTATAATGAACTTTCTTGCTGAACCCTGAAGTAATGAATCAAATAACTTTGAGGTTTATCTTCAATTTTAAAAGAGGCATTCAAATTTTGGTAATGCAGCTCATCTAAAAAAATGTGTCCTGCTTGGTAATAGCCTTTACAATGAAAAGGACTGGCAGAACCTTCCCCTATCCGAACACGGTCTCCCCATATAAAAAACTGGTGTCTCCCATCAGATCTGTTATAAATCCATTGCCCAGAAACTTCTCCATTTAATGGCAAAGGATTTAAAGTGGAAAACTCTCGTAGATTTGATGTTTTGATAAATTGACTCAATAGATTGAGGTCTTCATTAAAAGATTTACAATCTGATGTAAAATCTAGATGTAGATACTCAACCTTATTTTCTTTTATATTTAAATTTAAATGATTGAAAATAACATCACCGAAGTAATTTTTCTCTTTCTCTAACACTAATTTTAAAGTTGATAATCCTTGATTGGGGCTAAGTCGAATACTCCCATCAAATTTAGCAAGATCTAAATACTCGTCCTTGATGCGAAGATTAAAGGGAGTGGGTTGATAATCTTTGAAATCCAATTTCAAATGATCACTTTCTATTAAACAGCTTTTCTTAAAACCCACGTCCCACTTTGCACTGGCGTCTTCAAGTTGAAAAACTCCCTTTTCTGAATCGTAAAAGAAAGAACTCTTAATTTTTGATAACTCAAACGAGGATTCCTTTAAGGCTTGTCCATTAGAGAAGGTACCATCTATTTTGAGATAGTTGGAATAATTAGAACTTTTATTTAGCTCAAAATAGCTCCTCTCTGGATGTACCAAAACGTCCCCTTCAAAAGGGAGGTTTTCTAAAGAGGAGGTACCAAAAGCATTAAAAAAGCATTTAAAATCAGAAAATTTCCCCTCTAAAAAGGGATGAAAAACCTGTAATTTAAAGCCACCTTCTCCCAAGAAATTTATTTTCAAATCAGCTTGTAATGGAATATTTTTCGAAAAAGTTTTAAGTCCCGGAGCATACAAGCAATTTGGGCTAATACAAAGGGAGCCTCTTAGTTTATCAAACTGTATATTACATCCTTTCACAAGGCAGCTACCTTCTCTTATATTGAGATGTCCAAAATGGTTATTGCTTCTAAAATTAAAGTAATGCTTTCCGACTTCACCGAGCTCCCCAGGATCCGTTATTTTTAAATGAATATCTTCGTGCTCTAAATCAAATTGGTAATTGGAGTACTCAATACACCCCACAGAATCATTGAATGTTCCATTTAAATCCGCATAACCTTTCAATTTAATGGAAGTCTGTCCAAAAATTGCAGGGCTTAAATATTTTTCGACAGGTATTTGTTTTGATTTAAGCCAACCGTCACTTAATTTCAGCTTTGAAGGAGCGATTTGATTTATTTCTTTCAGCGTAGGTAAAATCTTCGTATGAAAAAGAAATGCTTTTTGAAAAAGTTTAAATTCTTCAGATATTTCAGGACAATCGCTTTGATGTATAAGCGAAAAGCCAAAGTCACAAATAGATTGCCCAGAAACAAAACATTTTGCAGTGCACTTTGCTTTATCTTTTAAGTATACACCCTTAAACTGCATCCTAATTTCTTCTCTAGCAAAATCTTTTTGATAGACATCAGCTATTTTTCCAGGAAGATGAGGCAAAAAATGTTTCCCTAGAGCTTTTATTTCTAAGAAGAGAGGTTCTCCTTTTCTATCGATTTTCCATTCTAGATGTGTATCTATTTCTGACACTTGGGTGTAAATTTTGGCATATTCAAGTTTGCCACCTTGAACCCTACAAGTCCCCCGAAAATCTTTTAGATTCTGTTGGTATAAATCAATTGATTTTGCCTGAAACCTTAGCTCTCCTTCAGCTGTTTTCAATGGGTATTGATGATCAAAGCTCAAATTAATATTTCCCGATCCAAACAAGCCTTCTATTTTCCCTAAAGAAGCAAAAGGACCTGTTGATACATCTGAAAATAAAAATTCATCAATACAAACCTTTTTTAACTTTCCCTTTTCAAGGATACAGAACAGTTGAGCGTCTAATTCACCTTTATAAAAGTCTAGTACATTAAGATCCGAATATAAATAGGAGAGAAGGGGTTTAACAAGAATCATTTCTGATTCATTGAAGTGAGAGATCCCCATAGAAACTTTTAGTTTATGGTCCCCTTGAGGATTAATGGAGAGATTAAGTAAAGATTCTTGCTTATCGAAGTTTTTTATAGAAACTTGCAAATCACCTCTTGGCAGGGTAAAGAGACCTGCTCCATTTAGATCAATTTCAGCTTTTTGATCCTGCACTTTTAAATGCCCTTCAAGGTTTAACTTAGAGGGTTTTTCACTGGAAAAAGTCAATTTTCCTTTCAGATTTTCAAACTCCCAGTTCGTTTCATTTAATAATTTTTGGTGTAAACTTGCCCCTTGAGAAATCGCAATAGACCCGTAACTATTTTGGAGTAGGGATGTCACAACACTTTGAGGTGTAAGTTGCGAGGGACTGACTCTATTTAAAGTTTCAAGGGAAATGGAAATATTAGGAATGGTTCCATTTAGATTTGATATAAAGTCTTTAAAATCTAGTTGAGCGATCTCTAAATTTGCCCGAGTCATAGGCAAGTAGCCTTCGAGAAAAAGCATTGAAACCGACCCTCTAATTTTCCCTGTAGCATCTTGTATTGGAAGAGGATTTATTTCCAGTAAGTTAAAAACATAGTTGGTAGTTTTAATTAATGATCTCGCTTCCAGTTCATCCAACTCAATTTTACACTCCAGGGAGTCTTCTTTTTTTTGTAAAAAGCCTTTAACAAGAGATTGATTATCGTAAAAAGTAAAATGGGTGATATTTGAAGCGGCGACTTGGGCCATTTCAACACTAAAATTGAGTCGCTCTATTTGGTCTTCTTCAATGAGCTCTATTTGTCCTTTGTCGATTTTGCATAATGTCTTTATTTGAATAAAATTTATTTTGCTCGAAAATAAATTCTTGATGGCATCATAGGTTTGTTCTTTTTTAACGACTTTGCAATGGAGATCTACCAATTCGACTTCTAGCTTTAAAGATTTGTGCAGCCAGCTTAAGTCATAATTTATTATTGCCTTATTGGCTTTTAAAAATAACCCTCCTGCTTCAAAAGTATCTAATTCTCCCCCAAATTCTGGAGCTATTAAAACAATACGTCCTTTCTCAAATTTAAGAGATTCAAAGTCTATGCGTTTACCTAGTGATTTTTCGGAAATAAAATTAACAGCAAGCCTTGTTACGGATAATGTTAGCGGTTTTCTCCATAGAAAGAGAGAGGTTAAGGCGACGGTAAAGACAAAAAGAAAATAGAGTTTCTTCTGCATGTGATATATGACTCTTAGGATTTCTTAATAGCTTACTACATAAGGATAATATTTATATGAAGACATCCTAACAAGAATTTAAAAATAAGTACATTGTATTACTTTAGTTTTAGATAGTTCTAGTTACCAATCAAACAGGATTAAGAAAAATATCTATCCCTATAAATAATTTTGTCTTTAATGAGCTGCAAGTCTTGAAGATAGACAATAAGACTACTCGTTTTTGGAAGCAGATTTTCCATCAATATAGTCCTGATAGGCTTCCTCAGTCATTAATTGCTCTAGTTCTTCAATGTGGGTTATTCTTATTTTTACAAGCCACCCTGAACTTTGAGGTGATTCATTGATTAGTTCGGGATTATCTTTTAAGTTTAAGTTAACTTCATCAATAATTCCAGAGATTGGCGCGTATACATCTGCTGCAGCTTTAGTAGATTCTAAAACAACTATTTCATCGCCAGACTTCACTTCAGCACCTAACTTAGGAAGCTCAATATAAACAATTTCACCTAATTCTTTTTGAGCAAAGAAACTAACCCCTATAGTCGCATGGGAATTAGTTACTTTAACCCACTCATGTGATTGAGAATAGTGCATGTGTCGATTCTCCTATAATGGTTGTTATAAATTTTCAAGTATTTCAGCTGTAACAGCTCTTTTCAATTCTTGATTAATTTGCTTTTTTAATTGTTTTTGCATTGTGTGAGAGTTATTTGACTTAGGATGCTCCAAAAGATGGCAGAAAGACAGTTGCTGATCCATAAAGTTTACGGGGGTCCACTGCCCTACCTTCAAGTGAAGCAGGGTATCCATTTCCTGCTCTGTCGCTAAATATCTTATATAGGTCTGCTGGCTGCAATTTAATGTCCAAAGAGCTGCTAAAGAATAGTTCCCTTCAGATTTTGATTGATCTTTCAGATGGTTCAGAGCTTCTCTCATTTCATGATAAAGGCGATATTTATAATAAAAATCTTTATCTAATTCTCCTTTAATTTCCTTATGCACAGCTAAAAAATCATGGTAAATAGCTTTTTTCAAGGGATCAAAAAGTTCTTGCTCTTTATCCTTTGTACTTTCTTTTAAGTTATTCACATTTTCAGAAGCCAACTTCATTCTCTTCTGCAATAATTTATCTAAGGTTTTATCTTCTTTTAAAACTTCGAAAGAAACAAGGCGCTCTTCGGACGTTGGCAATACTGAAATAATTTGGTAATATTCAAGATCGTTATAAGTCGTTGGCTCTTTAGAAATCAGCTGTGTATCTTCAGCAAAAATTTGTTCTAAAAGGCCTTCTTTCAGTGGGGAAATTTCAAACCCTTTAAAAGGGATTCCTTGTCCATTTCGTCTTATTAAGACGTCTTGCTCTATTGCGTTTGCATGTAAAAAGGCTCTATCTAACCAGTCTGCATTTTGTTTTAATAGAGTCATTCGTACAAAGTCATCTATTTTAGCCTGAAGTTGTGGAGGTAAGTTCTCAATATAATCTTGATAGTGGCCCAAGTCTTGGTTTTCTTGTATTTTTAATTCAGGAAATTGACGTGCTAGAACATCAAAGTTTTCCTGATTGCATTTCCAGTTCCAGATATCTTGCATTTTGATATTCAAAGATTCGTTGGATAAATTGACTACTTTATATTTTATATTGAACTGTTTCTCAACAAGCTGAGGAAAACTCTGAGCTATTTCATTCAGTGGGTGCATTTTAAATTTTAAAGAAAGCTGATTTAAAGGTTTACCTAAAGCCTCTAGATAAACTTCAAACCCCATAACATCTTTAAAGGAACGAAATTTCAGATCTTGAGGAAGAGAATAGCGAGAAACTTTCATTTTTTCAGTAGCGTAGTTTTCAAAGGGCTTAAATGTAGAAGAATCTAAAACGACTGAGTTTCCAGCTTCAGCAAAAAACTTTCTAAATGTGAGTAAATCTCTCCAGAGAGAAATTATTTCCATTTTATTCATCCCCAAGCTTTTAAGCTTGGCAGCAAAGTAAGCTTGACTGTCTTCAAAGTCTCCGATACCTAGACTTTTGATTCTGTTATAATTCAGTTCATTAAGCTGTAATAATTCTTGTTCTGCTTCTTGAGAAGTTACTTGATATCCTTGTTTTTTAGCCATTGTAGTGACTTCAAAGATAAACTCACAAACCTTGCGAATTAGTTTTTCACCGAACCAGTCTTCAAAATTTTGGTAACCAAATATCTGAAGCCTTTCAGGATTCAAATCTGGATCTTTAGGTACCCAACTGAATTGAGATTCCTGCTGCGACAAAACATTCCAGAGTTTAAAGGCTGAAAAGCTTCTTTCTTCTTTATAAAGAAACTGTTTCATTTCCAAAGCTTTTTTCAGGTTAGTT
Source organism: Chlamydiota bacterium (assembly GCA_022601335.1). GTDB lineage: Bacteria > Chlamydiota > Chlamydiia > Chlamydiales > JAAZZY01 > JAJACV01. The sequence continues at coordinate 24,754 of JAJACV010000004.1, forward strand.
TCTGCTTGAAGTTGCTCAACAGTTTCCTTTAGTTTAGGAGCATGCACAGACCAAACGGTCTCTGCATTCAAAAACGAAGCAGATGGGTGTGCATAGAAATGATGTCTCCTTTCTTTTTCGAGTAAGCTCTGTAAATCATCCTTAATCAACTCAAAATTTTTATCTGCAATAAGAGATAAAAGACCGGTATCTAAAAATTCAGTCTCTATAAAGCTTTTGGTGAAGAAGTGAGGCCCTAAAGCCTTACCATATATAATTTGTTCACCATTGTTCGTATTTAACAAGGCACGAAGTCCTTCAAAAGTAGACTGTTTTATCTTTTGATTTTTTTTTGTCCGATAAGCGACTTTATCAGGATTCTTTTGGGCTCCTCTTGGAATCATACCAAAGAACAAAAATGAGATGGAAACCATCGCAGCGACTACAATTAAGAATGCTTTTTGATACCTTTGAATAAAACCGAGCATAATTAAACCTTTTTTTTATTGAGGTGAGAAAATAGCATAAGCACATAAATTTTTCTAGACTTTTCCCCTAGAGCTTAGCTTACATTTCGTTAAAGGAGCGAATTAGGTTAACTTTAATCTCTTCTCTAAGCTCCTCTAAAGCAGCCCGTTTTAGATGATTGTCTATCAAATAGTAACTGTTTGCTAACATAGCTTGAACTACTTTTTCTTTTTCTCTCAGAATATCGTTTAAAACATTCAAATCGGGTTTTGCAAGAGCAATAGTCCCGTGGTGTAAATACCCATTAGTTGTTTTTCTTTGTGCTGCCCCTCCCACTTTTTTATCTCCGACCATCACGTCATAGCGTGTTGGCTTAGCCATACAGAAGAAAAAGGATTCATCAGCTCTTTCATTAGAGATACATTCATAAGCATTTATCTGTTCATTTGCTAAAAGAGGCCTTAAAGCCTCAGAGACTCTTTTATTTACGAAAGCGTAATTCTCAAGAGTGTTTTCTGAAAAATGAGGGTGCTGCCTTGGCATGAAAAAGGAAAAAGCAAAATCAATAAAGTGTAGTGTAACTCCCCCACCTGTTATTCTTCTTGCGCAATCGATGGAGTGTTTTTTCATTCCAGATGGATCTAGAAGCTTTTCTGGCTTTGCAAAATAACCATACGTTAAGCTATCTTGTTTCCATTGATATAGGTGAAGAATAGGGCTTCCATTTGGAGCTAAGTGGCTTAAAATTTTTTCATCCCTAGACATGTTTCCAATTGCAGAATCAACACCGGTATCTAAAATTAAAATTTTCATAAAAAAAACAATTTTTAAAAAATAAGTTTTAGTTTACTAAACTAACCATTTAAAAACATTTTAAATGTATCGGAAAACGATATATTCAATAGTTCAAAATGATGATAATGAAAAAAAGTATCCTTGTATTTGCAAAAAATCAAATAAATTTTTAATCTGAAATTAACAGGAACTATTGATATTTTAACAACCCTTTAATTAAGAGAATGTTATGTTTGAGAAATTTACAAATCGAGCGAAGCAAGTTATAAAATTAGCTAAAAAGGAAGCCCAAAGACTCAACCATAACTACTTGGGAACAGAGCATGTGCTACTTGGTCTTCTTAAATTAGGACAAGGCATTGCAGTAAATGTTCTGAGAAACTTAGGCATAGACTTTGAAACAGTACGTACTGAAGTCGAGCGCTTAGTAGGTTATGGCCCTGAAATCCAGGTCTATGGTGATCCAGCACTCACAGGCAAAGTTAAAAAAGTATTTGAGTCAGCGAATGAAGAAGCTTCTAACTTAAATCATAATTATGTTGGAACCGAGCACCTTTTATTAGGTTTGTTGAAGCAAACAGATGGCGTAGCCGCACAAGTTCTCGAAAATTTAAATGTAAACTTAAAAGAAATAAGAAAAGAAGTTCTTAAAGAACTAGAGAGCTTCAACTTACAGCTTCCACCTATTGGTTCCTCTACCAACCCTCAACCAAATATAAATCCTTCATCTAAGCCTGGGAGTTACGATTCCAAACCGGTTGCAAATGATAAGACACCTGCTTTAAAAGCTTACGGTCATGATCTTACAGAAATCTGTCGAGAAGGGAAAATGGACCCTGTGATAGGCAGAAAGGAAGAAGTAGAGCGTCTCATTTTAATTCTATGTCGTCGTCGAAAAAACAATCCTGTTTTAGTAGGTGAGGCTGGTGTTGGAAAAACAGCGATTGTAGAGGGTTTGGCTCAAGCAATTGTTAAAGGAGATGTTCCTGACAATTTGAAAAAGAAAAAACTGATAGCCTTAGACTTAACACTAATGATTGCCGGGACTAAATATAGAGGTCAGTTTGAAGAGCGCATCAAAGCTGTCATGGATGAAGTGAGAAAAAATGGAAATATTTTGCTCTTCATTGATGAACTTCATACGATTGTAGGTGCTGGAGCTGCTGAAGGAGCGATTGACGCCTCTAATATCCTAAAGCCTGCCCTTTCTAGGGGAGAAATTCAATGTATTGGTGCTACCACGGTGGATGAGTACAGAAAGCACATCGAAAAAGATGCTGCTTTAGAAAGACGATTCCAAAAAATTCATGTAGCTCCTCCGAATATAGATGAAACCATTGAAATCTTAACAGGGCTTAAAACCAAATATCAAGAACATCATAAATGTATTTACACTGACCAGGCTATCCACTCTGCCTCTATTTTAGCAGATCGTTATATCCATGGTCGTTTTTTACCGGACAAAGCTATCGATCTTATAGATGAGGCCGGCGCTAAAATGCGTATCTCAATGATGAACCAGCCCGATGATATTACTAAATTGGAGTCCAATATTGAAGAGACTCGTGTTGCAAAAGAAGGCGCTATTGATAGTCAAGAATATGAAAAAGCTGCCAAGTTACGTGACTCTGAAAAAACGCTTAGGGAGCAGCTTCAAAAAATTCGATCCGAATGGGAAGTTAATAAAGAAGAGCATCAAGTGATTGTTGACGAAGAGGAAGTAGCCTCTATTGTCTCTAAACTCACAGGGGTTCCTTTAAATAGACTTACTGAGGGAGAAACATCTAAAGTATTAAAGATGGATGAAATTCTAACTAAAAAAATTGTTGGGCAAGAAAATGCTGTTAAGTCTGTATGTCGAGCTATTAGACGTAGCCGCGCTGATATAAAAGATCCAAATCGACCTATCGGAGCCTTTTTATTTTTAGGCCCAACGGGTGTGGGTAAAACATTATTAGCAAAACAACTCGCTATTCATATGTTTGGAGGAGAAGACTCTCTTATTCAAGTAGATATGTCTGAGTATATGGAAAAATTTGCGATCAGCCGCATGACAGGGTCCCCTCCGGGATATGTAGGTCATGAAGAGGGCGGACAACTCACAGAAAGAGTACGTCAAAGGCCTTACAGCGTTGTTCTTTTCGACGAAGTAGAAAAAGCGCATCCTGATGTTATGAATCTACTGCTACAAATTTTGGAAGAGGGTCGTTTAACGGATTCTTTTGGTAGAAAAATTGACTTTAGAAATACCATTATTATTATGACATCAAACTTAGGTGCTGACCTAATTAGAAAGTCTTCAGAAGTTGGGTTTGGAATTTCAGAAGGAGTTCCAGATTTCTCAACCATCCAAAATAAAATGGATCAGGCTGTGAAAAAGCACTTTAAGCCTGAATTTATTAATCGTATTGATGGTTCAATTGTCTTTAAGCCTCTAGACAAAGAAACGCTTAAGAAAGTGGTTCTTCTTGA
>JAJACV010000040.1 GCA_022601335.1 Chlamydiota bacterium
ATTCCTGAAATTACAAGCGTAATTTTAGACCAAATTCATAAGCCCTATCAAGATTGGCTCACTAATACAGTCAAATAAAAAAATATTATGAATTATTTATTTAAAAATATTGAAAAATAAATAAATAAAGATTAGCTTATGTTTATTCTAAAAAATTTTTTTTTTTCGAGAGGGAAAATGCGAGTCTTATCTATTTCAGTTTTATCAATGCTAGTGAGTGCATCTCTTATCAGTGTTCCTATTCAGCAAAATGAGGAAACTCTTCACAAAACAAATGTAATTGTAGAACCTACATCAGATCACTCGGGTGAAGTTTCTTTAGAAAAAAGTGCCACCAACATATCAGAGCCAGCCTACACACTTGAACCTGTATCAGAAAAACCTGCCAAAGTAAGTTTTGAGAAAGAAACTCCTGTAGAATCCCTCAAATCTCCAAAGATACAATCATCAAAAACTGCAAAAATAGAAAAAAGTACAAAGGCTATTCCTCAAAAAGTAGATGAAGATCAAAAAATAGTGATCCAAAAAACTGAAGATGAACAGAAACAAGATCCGAATCCACAATCATCAAAAACTGCAAAAATAGAAAAAAGTACAAACGCTATTCCTCACGAAGTAGATGAAGATCAAAAAGTAGTGACCCAAAAAACTGAAGATGAACTGAAACAAGATCCGAATCCACAAGCAGAGCAAGCAACCTTAGCTAAAAATGAAGACAAAAAGGCCAGCAAATCGTGGCTGAATAAAATGGAATCTTGGTATGCAAAATCCTTCACTCCTTATGTGGGTAAGTCTCCCGTAACAGCGGCTAGAAAAAATATATTTTTTCAAACTAATGTAGGAATTGGCTTTCTCTACTTTGCTGGAGTTCAGGGTAATTTAATGGGTAAGCCATCTGTGAATTGGAACACTAGTTTTAACTTTAGGGATGTGCCATATAAGGGAAGACTTGGATATAATCGCACAGCAATCTATGAATACCTTTTGGGTTATCAATTAAATAATTGCTTTAAAGTTGCATTATCTTATCAATATCAAGGGGGAGTCAATGTATTCACACCCACTTTATCAGCTTATCAGCGTGCTGCTGTTTCTCAAACAAATGTCGCTCAATTGCAAGCAACTCTTGCTTTAAATGGCTTGATGGCAAAAATTTACTGCGAGCTTCCTTTTGGAATGTCTATAGGCTCTTTAACTTTTTCACCTTATATGGGAGCTGGGGTTGGACCCGGATGGCAAAGTTGGACTGATATTGAAGTCAATTATATGTTTAGGAATAACAGATACTTATCGGATGTGCTTTATCTGCGCCAAAAGTATCAAGCCAATCTTGTTTGGATGATAGATATGGGTTTTAGGGCCCAAAACACCTCTCCAAATACTCCTATATCAATGTTTATGGGCTGTAAGTATAACCAGTGGGGACAAGTACAGGGGATAGGTAAGATCACGCAACAAGATGGATTCAAGTTAGGGCTTTTTCAACCTTTTTCTGTCAATATGATCTATCAATTTGCTCCTTATTTAGGGGTGCAGTGGAATTTTCCAAATGGATCAGTCGCAAGCTCTTCAAAGGTACTTAAAGCAGAACTTTCATCCAATACATCTAATACACGTTCCTACTACTGGTTACCTTCTTGGAAGAAAACAAAAGATTTTGCAGCTTCGCGTGCTATATGGACTCAATTTAATGCAGGGTTAGGTTTGCTTTACTTTAATAAAGTTAGAGGTAACTTTGCGGGACAACCGTCTGCAACATTTTCAATTTGGAGAGATGTTCCATACAAAAGAGGGCTTTCGTATAATCGAACTCCTTTAATGGAATACTTAATTGGTTATCGTTTTAACCACTGGATTAAAGCTGCACTCTCTTATCAATACCAAGCAGGAGTCAGTATTCAAAGTGAATCACTACCTACTTACTCGTCTTTAGCTTCTGCTGAATTTCGATTTAATTCTCAACTTAAGTTAGATGCATTGCTAGCAAAGGTTTATCTAGAACTTCCTTTTGGACATACTATTAAAGGGATTGCAGCAACACCTTATTTAGCTGTTGGTGTGGGGCCAGGATGGCAGACATGGACTCGAACTATGGGTACTTATATGTTTGGAAATACAGGTTTTGCAGCAGAATCGATTCCTTTCCGTACAAAGATTTCTGCAAATGCTGTCTGGATGCTCGATACAGGCTTTCGCGTTCAAAGTACATCTCCCAATTCACCGTTTAACCTTTTAGTTGGTTGCAAGTACAATCAATGGGGACAAGCAAGGAATATTGGTCAACAAGATCAACAAGGATCTTTAAAGGTAGGTTTTACTCAACCTTTCAGAATTAAAACAGTGTATCAGTTTGCTCCTTATTTAGGGGTGCAGTGGAATTTCTTTAATGGCTGTGCTTATCTCTCTTCTTATCAGTTGAGAGGGAAGTCTCCAAACGTTTGGAGACCTTACTGGGTTGCTTCAAAGCAGTTTCAATGCCCTACCGGCTTTTGGACACAATTTAATACAGGTGTGGGTTTCCTTTACTTTTCTGGGGTAAATGGAAACTTTATGGGAAGGCCTCAACCTAATTTTGACTTAAATAATTTTGAAAATGCAAGAGATGTCCCTTATAAAGGAACACTGAGCTATAACAGGACCCCTCTGTTTGAATATCTTATTGGTTATAGATACAACATTTGGTTAAAATTTGCGCTCTCCTACCAATATCAAGGGAACATTTATATCCAAACCAAAGTGTTACCGGGTTTTGTGGGTGGAGCTGGCTATCGTCAAGTGAGTTTTTCCTCTCAACTAAGTTTGAACGCCCTTATGCTAAAGGTATATTTTGAACTTCCATTTTCTATGATCTTTAAAAACCTTTCTGCATCTCCTTACTTAGCTGTGGGAGTGGGACCTGGTTGGCAGACATGGAATAAAACTAGAACTGAAATGCTTGTACTATCTAGTAGTTTTGATAATAACCAATTGCCTTTGAGACAAAAAATCGTAGCGAATGCAGCATGGATGTTGGATACAGGATTTCGTTTTCAAAGTGCTTATCCAAGAAGCTTATTTTCAGTTTTAGTAGGCTGTAAGTATAATCAATGGGGGCAGACAAGGAGTATTGGAAAAATGTCTCAGCAAGGAAGTCATAAGCTTTCTCTTGTTAAGCCATTTAGAATTAAGACTGTCTATCAATTTGCTCCTTACATTGGAGTTCAATGGAATTATTGATTTAATTCTTTCTGAAATGCTTAGTGCCATAAATTGTGCTCTCAATAGACATAATTTGTGGCATTTTTTTTTCTTATAAACTAGTCTTAGAGAATCTTAACTGCATTAAGTTGACTAGGGAGAATTTTACTATGTCATTTGTGGAGCACTATTACGCAATAAGAGGATCTGCTCACGCTTTAGCAGGAAGAAATCAAGAGGAACCATTAGCTGTATCTGATTATTCAGTTACTTATAAACTAGTAACGGAAGCTATTTTAGGTGAGCTTTTTGGATCAAAAAAAATCAATCTAACTAGAAATGTTGTTGGGGATTGGGAATTTAGTGTTTCTCGAAGAGATTTAAGCCCTCCCGTTATTGATATGATTCAAAGAAGCGGAAATAATCATTACCTAATGACTAAATTTGTTGTGCAGGACCTTTGTAACTTTGAACCCATGGTTAAATCAGATGTTGAAGCCGTATTTAAAAGTGCTCAATTTATAGATTATGAAGCTCCAAACCTAATTAGAAATGATAAGAGGTTGCTTATTCAAATTGATAGAGATGATAAGGGTTTTTAACGGTTGTTTTTGAAATTAAATACTATTTCATAAACAAATCCTCAAGCGGATTTTCAAACAAATCTAGAGCTTTATTTTTAGAGCCATTTAGCTCTTTAAAAGGTATGTTTTTCTCTTCTAGATCTTTTATGGCAATAATTTCAATACCCCTAGAGTCGTAAATATTTTCGGGGTCTGTAAATTTAGCCTCTAATTTTTCTTTTCCATTATGAAAGAAGAATTGGTAGGGGCTGTGTTTATGGTGAGGACGAAAAGATAATATATAGGAGTCTTTATCAGAAAATATAGACTCTCCATCTAGAAGCTCTTTGGGGTATTGCAAGCCTAGTATGTCAAAAATAGTTGGAAAAATATCCACATGCGATGTGATAGATTTACCCACTTTTTTTTCAAAGTTTTCTGGGAATTTATAAAAAATAGGAACTTGAGATTGAGGTAAACAAAGGGACGTTCCGTGAAAATAGTGCCCATGTTCCATAAATTCTTCGCCATGATCACCTGTCACAATTATGAGAGAGGAGTCATAAAGATTTTGTGATTTAAGATGGTCACAAAAATCCTTAACTAAATTATCGACATAACGAATTGAATTACGATAACGATTCTTTGTTAACTCTAGTTGTACTTTACCTTTATTTGTATAGTTAAATGCTTTTAAAAATGGTTTAAAAGGGGGCTCAAAATCAGTATCCCAGTAGTAATGGTGATGTGTAGAGTCTAGTAGAAGGGTTGTAAGTTGAGGCGTTTCCTCCGTAAAGGAAGCTGTCAGCTCTTTCGATTTTGTTAAAACAAGCTGATCTCGCTTAGCAACATTTGAATCGAGCTCTTTAGCTTCATATAAAAGATCTAAAATAGAGTAAGAGGAGCCAAATAAACTCTCTCCAATATTAAAATATTTGAAATATGAAGAATGAAGAGCATTTATCTTGTAACCCGCCTTTTTCAATAGCTGAAGGGGAAAGCTTCCAGTCATATTATTTTGATCACGCACCCTCATCCAGTGATGAGGGTAAAGAGCATTGTAAATTGTAAAAAGAGAACAATGAGTTACATTGGCATTTGAAGCTGTTAAAGAAAATTGAGGAGAAGTCTCTCTTAAAGAATTTAAAAAAGGAGCTGTTTTTTCGTTGATATAGTCTTCTCTAAAAGACTCTATTACAATGAGAAATATATGAGGCGTTATGGAAGTTACTGGTTTTGATTTATCTAAAGCTGCCTTCACCGCTTCTGAAGAGGGCGGAGATTTAAGGGGATGAGAAAAATTTATTTTTTCTCCTTCACTTTTTATAAAAAAAGGGTAAATAGGTAGCGCTGATAAGAAATTCTGAGTTTGAGAAAGAGGTAATTTTTTTGCTACATAATCATCACTCAAATAGCAGGTTCCCAAAGCAAAAAAAGAAAGAATAAAGGGTGAAATAATAGAAAATCTGATGGATTTACTTGGTAAATAAGAGATACCTTTAGTGGCTAAATAAGGAAGAAAAAGAGTAAGCAATACCGAAAATAGGAAGTAAATAGGTTGTACATCAGCACCCTCTAAAGCTTGAGGAATTTGTCTAATACCTCCTATAAATAAAGCTCCTAAAGATTCGTTCATATGGATATTCAACAGCTGGTAACTTAGGTAGTCAAGAGTTAAAAGAGTGCAAAGTAAGAAAAATGAGTAGATTAAAATAGTTTGATAAAACTTAGGTAAATAGCTCTTTATCAAAGCATGTATGAATAAGGTGAGTGAAGAGAAAAGAAAGGTGTAGGATAGAGGAATTAAAGAGGACGTCAAAGTAGTGGGGCGAATAGCTAAAACTTGTAAAATAAAAAAATAGGTAATCAATACAGTAAAATAGACTAAATTATGCTCTTTCTTTTGAAAAAATTTACTCCAGAAATTTCGCGTTTTTAAAAATAGTTTTTTTGTTTGTCTTGGAATTTGACGCAACGTTTTCCATTCAAATATTACAAGAATGGAAATTAATTTTAGAAGGAACCAGCTTGTTATCACTATAAGATAATACCTATTACCTTCATGACGCCCTGGGATATAAAATCTATGAAGTAAAATCGGTGCAAGACACAAACAAGAGAGGGTATCTAACCCAAAAAATAATTTCCTTCTGCTTTCTCTAGTATTTCTTGTTAGGTATTCAATAAATGAGCGAATAGCTGTAAAAAGCAAAAAAAACAAACCCATGGCAAGTAAGTAACGACCCCAAACAACTAGCTTTGGACTAAAAAATACTAAGTAAGGATGCCTTGAACACCAATTGTACATTACAATAAAGCCAGAAGCTATAGAACTCAAAATAATCAATGGATTCAAAAAAAATATTTTTCGATACATAACCTAATTTTTAACTCCAACAATAAAAATATGTTCAAAGAATGAAAGAATAGCAGATCTTCTATTATAATGTTTTTCACAAAAAATAGTTTATGATAGGGTGAGGCTAATTTAATCAAAATTGTTTTTCAATGGTTAAAATACATTCAGACGAAGAGCAACTTAAAAAGATTCTTAAAGGTATTTACCAACCTGAAACTTCTAAAGTTGACCTAGCCAAAAAAAAGCGCAAAAAAGTATTGTTGCTTTCTGGACCTACTGGAGTCGGTAAAACATCTTTATCTCTTAGAATTGCATCTAGTCTTAAAGGTGAAATAATATCTGCAGACTCTATGCAAGTCTATAGAGGGATGGATATTGGTACGGCTAAAGTAACACTCCAAGAGCGCTCACTCGCACCTCATCATCTAATCGATATACGCGATGTAAGAGAACGCTTTACTGTTGTAGATTTTTTTCATGAGTCAAAACTCGCTTGTGATGCCATACATGCTAGAGACTCAGTTCCTATTGTTGTGGGTGGAACGGGGTTCTATATACATGTTTTCTTATATGGACCTCCAAGCGGACCCCCCTCTCAAAAACAGCTTAGACAGAGACTTGAAGAAGATATGGAGAAATTTAGTCCTGAAGCTATGTATGATCGCCTGCAAAAAATTGATCCCGAATATGCTAAAACTATTACTCGTCACGATCGAGTGAAAATTATTAGAGCTTTAGAAATTATTACACTTACACAAGATAAAGTAAGTCATTTGGCATGGAACAAAAATCATACCCCAATAGATTATGATGTGCATTGCTGGTTTTTATATCGCTCACGAGAGCATATCTACAATCGAATTGAAGAGAGGTGTGAGGCCATGTTAAAAGAAGGACTTGTAGGAGAGGTTTCTGGGTTAGAAAAAGAGGGGCTTTTAGAAAACTTGTCAGCCTCAAAAGCAATAGGATATAGACAAATACTCGACTATTTAAAAAGTGATCAAAGTGAGCAGGACTATGATCTCATGAAACAACAATTTAAGAAAGCTTCGCGCCAATATGCTAAAAGACAATTTACGTGGTTTCGTAAGGAACCTGAATTTCGTTGGCTAGATTTAGATGTTCATGATAAGGAGATCGCTGCTGACATTATTATACAAGATTTTATGCGTAACGACATTTTGGAATAGGCTTGAAATTACCTTTTATTTGAGTTATGCTTAAGAGCAAGCAAATTATAGAGATAGTACATGGATCAGGAATCTTTGAAGAATTTATTAGATACAGACGTCGACACCTTTATTAAAAGTATCGAAAATGAAATATCAAGCGATGTAAAACTTGAAAGAATGCTCAACTACATGCAAATGCATTTATCCCATGGGGAAATTAAACCCATAAATCGATTTTGGAAAATGAGAAGCTTCTGTTTGGAATGCTTTAAAGATAATCTCACACATACTAAAAGAATTGTTTTTTGGGAAAATTATCGCCAAATGATTTCAGAGCTGCTTAAACTCAAAGGCGAAAGTGATGAAAAATCTAAATTTCATTCTTTAGAAATCAAAAAGGCCATTGATTTTATAGAACAAGATCTTCAAAAAATGAGTCTAATCATTGAACAGACTTCAGTAATTGAAATTCCCAAAAATTGCCCGATTCCAGACAAAAGTAAAAGTGTTTTTGAAAAGTCTCAAAGAGAACTTGAGGTCGTCAGTAGCTATGCTCAGAAACTCAATGCTCTCAAAAATGAACTCGCTTCTTTAGAAATTTCTTATAAAGATAAACAACCTCTCTTTGATCAAATCCACAAGATTAGTGATACGGTTTTCCCAAGAAGAAGAGAGCTTATTTCGCACGTAAGTAAAAGGTATAGTGATGATGTGAATCACTTCATAACAATAAATTTTGAAAAGAAAGAGCTTAAGATGCCTTTATTTGAGCTGAAAGATCACATTAAAAGCTTTCAAGCTTTAGCCAAAGTTTTGTCTCTTAATGTAAATTCTTTCTCACAGTCTAGAGAAAAACTTAGTGATTGTTGGGATAAGATTAAGCTATTTGAAAAAGCTCATAAAAAGATTAAGGAAGAACAAAAATCTAAATTTCATGAAAATGAAAATCGAATTAATGAACAGATATCAGAGCTTAAAGAAAATAAACCCAACCTTTCTCAGAAAATTTTTTCCTCAAAGGTTAGAGCTCTTTATACCCTCATTGAAAACTCTGAATTACAAACAACACAGAAAAAAAAGCTATGCGATTCGCTGAATTTAATCGATGATTCTAACGGAGAAATATCCGCGACTTCTACTGCTGAAGAAAATTTTATTCAGATTCAAAGAGATATTCTGAATCTTCAAGAAAAAGGTAAAAATTGGGATTTCTTTGCTCTAGAAAGTGAATGCCGAGTCGTTCAAAATCTTTATCGCACCTCTAAACTTTTAGATATCCATCATAATAAAATCATTCGAAGACTTTTCAATCTTAAAGCTATGCTTATGGAAAAACTTCTAGAAGAAGTAGAAAATCGAGTAGATATTGAAGAGTTGAATCAGCAAATTGATGATTTTAGAAATGATATTAGAAGTGATTTAGACCTCTGTCGAAAAGCCCTTAATACTTCAAATCAAAGTATAGAGAAAGCGATGCTCTACAATGAACTTCTTACACAGACAAAGCTAAAACTTGCTGAGTTTGATAAAAAAATTGCCTTAGCTAAATCTACTTAAAAGTTATATAAATCTCTAAGCAGCTGTTTCTAAGTTATTAAACTCTAATGTCTCGTGTTTGATTACTTCGTACTTCGCTGAAATAAAAGCGTCTAAGATGTTCTCCCCATTATTGAATATCGGAGATAAATCAATGTGGGCTAGTTTGCTGATTAAACAATCGAAAAGCACTGTTTCTAATTGCTTTGAATTGCTGCCCTTATCTTTCAAAGTAATTGAATTTTTCTGAAATATTTGAGCCAATGTGCCACTTGTTTGAAAAAGAAAAAAGTTGGATAGCTCCTGTTCAAACCCAGGAAACAATTCTTTAAGCTCTGTAATCTTTAATTTTCTAACTTGTGTAATAGCTTCAAAAAAAATATCGTTAGATTCAAAGCCTGAAGGACCTGTAACAAGATACTCTAACAAATGAAGTAAGTTTTTATCCTTATTACTTTCAAAAAAGGCCAAATCAAAAATCTTTTGGTCAATCTTGCGTTTGGAAACAAGAGAGCCTGTATTTACAGGGATGTTGTAAGAAGAAGTATCAAAATATTTATTTATTGTATTTGTATACGATATAATATTTATAAAAAAATGATTTTTAGTTATTAAAATAGAACACTTGATACTTTCTAGCGCAATCTCCTCCCAAATCATTTAGAGAAGGGGGGATTTGTCCGTGGCCTGTTAGTTGCTCTGCACCGATGAGGGCAGATAGTTTAGAACCATTTTTAGCTGAATAGTCATAGAGATTCCATTGACCTGTCCAAGGTGTTGAATAGTATGCTAAAAAAACTTCCAAATGAGGCATTTTCTTTAAAAGATAAAGAATTCTCTCTTTAAAAATCTGATGTGTTTTTTGGTGAGTCGGATGCTGGTCATTTGGGTGAGGCATAAAAACAATCAGGCGATGGGTATGCTGTAAGTGCTGAATAAGGGCCTTGTCAATAATGGATCTGTCTGTTTCAGAAAAGGAGCCTTTTTCATAAAATGGGAGGTTCAAAGATTGAACTTTAGCGCTTGGGTAAAGATAAGAAACGGCCATTTCAGATTCACAGGCCCTTATTTTTGATTTGAGAACTTTGTCTTCGACCCAATCTGTTGTAAGATCTGAAAGATCCTCTTTGTGTTGTGGGTTAAGTTCGAAATGTTGCAATGCGTCTTCAGTGCTTATTTTGGCTCTATTCCCAGATGTAGCATTTAGGACAACGAGAGGAATTTTTTCTTTTGCTAGGTGCATCATTAATCCTCCTATACCAATTTCTGAGTCATCAGGATGAGGAGAAATAGATAAAACAAGATCTGTTTTTTTGAAGGAAAAAATGGAGTGTTTTATAAATTTGTTGTTTTTCTTTTGACTAGGTTTAATCAAAGTACTTTTTGGAAAAGGAATGAGGCGAACTATTTCTTTATCTCGCTGCAATTTAAAAAACGTATATGATTCAATATACGGAGATATATTATTCTCAATTTGAGCCATTTCCTTGACTATCAAATCAAAATGAGAACGATTGGACTGAGTCTTATGAAAGGTTTTTAAAGCCTCTCTTTTTTTGAGTAAATGCTTTTTTGTCAGAGGTAGATGAACATTACTTAAACTGGCTCCAATATCATAGAAAATACCTAAAACAAGCTTATTATCGAATTGTTGATTAATAAAGGATTTAAGTTCAGGCATCAATTTTAATACAGATTGGGAGTAAGGTAATAGAATGACTTCAGGTTCAAAATTTGAAACCTGCCGGATAATAGACTCAATATTAATTTTTTTATGCAAAGTGATTTTGTTTTGATTTATTTTTAAACGCTTCCAAAAAGGATAGTGAACTTTATTACTGGTAATCCAAAGCACTTTTTTATTTTTTGGTACAGATGCATAGTTAATTTTAGAGCCCTCTTCATTTTGTCCTTTGTATAGAAGAGCACCCTTTTCCAGCTTTGGAATATCCCATAAGGTATAATGCTGAGTATTATGTTTCTGAAATGAAAGATTGCAACAAAGCTGTTTGTTTGAAGCGTCTAAACTAAAAAGAGAATTAGCCTCTCCTAAGCCATAACTTTTTTCATCTACTAAAAAAGAGAGTTTTCCATTATCGTAATAGCGCAATAAAGAGGAAGGAACCTCAAAAGACGCCTCTTTGCTAAAAGTGTCAAATAAGGCTCTTTTCTTTTCCAGACCACTTGCTAAGATAATCAATCTATTAGATGAAAGAACTTCCTTAAAGCCCAGAGTTAAAGCTTTTGATGGTACTAGAGAGATATCAGAGTTGAAAAATCGGGAATTGACCTTTTTTGTGCCACTTGAAAGGGTTATCAATCTAGTCTCTGAATTTAAAGCGAGTTTGTTTTTTTCGGCTTTACTTAATGAATTTTCTCGAAAATAGGGCTCCGTTTCAAAATCATTGAAAGCAATATGTGCTGGGTGAGTTCCAATACCTGCGAAACATGTGACCCAAGAATTAGGTTTGTTTAGGTAAACTGACAATGCTTGTTGATAATTTTTTATCTCTTCTAATAAATCAGGAGCCTTTCCATTTAGCCTGTGAATGTGACAGGCTTTTGGATGAAAAATTCTGAGAGAGATGTCGTTTTCTAACTGAGTTTTTAAACTTTTTATTGAAGAAATATCATTATCATTCAGGTGTTTTTTTTCGAGATACTTAAAGAGACGATTTTTTTTTCTAAAGCGCGATACTACTGTTTCTAGAACTTCAGTCGTATTTGAATTTTGTGAATTCTCTTCAATAAGAGCTAAACTGAACTCATCTATTAATTGATTAAGCTGTAGTCGTTTCTTTGAACTAGAGCAGCTCTCAGAATCTAATTCACATAATCCAAAATATCGGAGCTTTTCATAGCTTAATTTTGGGCTTAAATGGGCGTATAAGTGCGTGTTCATATAGTAATAGTAGCTATTTGGATCTCTTGGATCTAATCCTACATACTCATCAAGGTTAAAAAAATGGCAACGAGATAAATCCAATTTACCTTCATAAAAAGAATGAACTAATTCTTTGTAGAAAGGAATAGGAGTGGAACCTGTAGGTAAAATAAAGACCGGAGTCAAATTATTTTTATGTGCATAATCCAGCTCGTTCTGAAAAACTTCTAGTGCAGCAGATCCAATATCTTGAATATTTTTTTCGATATGTATTACGATAGATTCTTTTGAAGTCAAAGTGACGTGCATAAAAATTAAACATAAAATTAGAAATTTCATTGTATACTATTTCAACCCTCATTTTGGGAAAGTAAAATAACATATTAAAATATTAAAAAAATACTTATACGCAAACAAGATGTTAAAAAAAGAAAGTTGGCTATCTAGGTGGAACATTCGATCCGATACATTTCGGTCATATTAATTTAGCCTTAGAGGCGTTAGAAAAAGCACTTTTGGATGAAATTTGGTTTTGCCCAACCTTTCTCTCTCCACATAAAGTAGACATCCCTCCAATAGATATCACGCATCGTTTGAATATGACTCAACTGGCTATAGAGCAGGAGCCTGCTTTTAAAGTAATTTTGAACGAATCTACAGAAAAAAAAATATTTACATACAATACTCTCTTAGAACTTCAAAATGATGAAGCCAATAAAAATATTTCCTTTACGCTTCTTTTATCTGAAGATCTTTTAGAGAAATTGCATACATGGCATAACATAGACCTCCTAATAAACAAATTTGAGCTTTTTATTGCAAGTCGAAAATGTCATAAAAAATTGGATATAAGTAGTATAAGTAAATATCATCTGTCAAAGATTAAGGGCGCTATTTGCCCTATTAGGACCCTCGAAATAAGTAGCCGAGACATTAGAGATCGATTGAAAAAAAAGCTTTGTTGCACACATCTAGTTCCAGGGAAAGTACTAGACTACATTTATGAAAATGAGTTATATTAGATATTTAAATACTATTAAAATCAACGAGTTATAAATGTTAACACCAGAACCTAGTAAATTGAATACAGATGAATCTAGGAATTTAGTTAATAAACTTTTCAGTCTTATTGAAGAGAGCTTAGGGCGCAATATTTTTGTGATTGATATCAGACGAGTATCGACACTTTGCGACTTTTGTATTATAGCAGAAGGTCGAGTCGACCGGCATGTTAGATCGATTGCTAAAAACTTAGAAGCAACTTTAAAAAAAGAAGGTATCTCACCTGTAAAAATGGAAGGATTGCAAGAAGGAAACTGGGCAATTTTAGATTATCTTAATGTCATGGTACATGTGCTAACACCTTCTTTTAGAGAAAAATATCGTTTGGAAAGATTGTGGGAAGAAGGTACGATTGTAGATCCTAAATCTGAAGAATAACGCATGCCTTTTACAATTGATGGGGACTGGATTCCCAAAAATTCGAGTGAGAAAATTTCTAAAAAAATTGTTGTTCATGAACAGAAAAAAAAGGGAAAAGATGTTACCTTAGTTCAAAATGTGAACTTAGGGGAGCAAGAGCTAAAAGATTTAGTTCGTTTCTTAAAAAATAAGTGCCACTGTGGGGGTACTTTTAAAAATGGGGTGGTTGAACTTCAAGGGAAAAAGAAGGAAGCGGTCTTAAATGCTTTAAAGGAATTCCCTAATAGTAACCTGAATTTATAAAAGTGGAGTCAAAATTATGAATAAAAAACGTATTGTAGTGACAGGAATGGGACTGGTTTCTTGTTTTGGAAGCGATGTGGATACGTTTTATAATTCCCTACTAGAAGGTAAAAGTGGAATCAGACCTATCGACAGAGTACCTTGTGACGAAATGACGACTCGGTTTGCTGGAGATGTGCAAGATTTTGATCCTACCCCTTACGTAGAAAAAAAACAGGTCCGAAGACTAGATCCTTACGCTCTTTATGCTATTGTTGCAGGTCGACGAGCTCTTGAAAATGCGGGACTGGTAGATGAAGAGCTAGAGAAGTTAAATAAAAACAAATGTGGTGTGTTAATCGGCTCAGGTATGGGCGGAATGCAGGTCTTCTATGAAGGTGCTGATGCTCTTCTTAATAAAGGTTATCAACGTATTACTCCCTTTTTTGTACCCTATATTATTACTAATATTGGGGGTGCTTTACTGGCAAAAGATGTCGGATTTATGGGGCCCAACTATTCAATCTCTACTGCCTGTGCTACCGGTAACTACAGTATTATTAATGCTGCAAATCATATACAACAAGGCCATGCAGATGTGATGGTGTGCGGGGGAGCTGAAAACGCCGTTCTTAGATTGGGAATTGCTGGATTTATTGCTTGTAAAGCACTTTCAAAACGAAATGATGAACCTCAAAAAGCTTCCAGGCCTTGGGATATCGATAGAGATGGATTTGTTATGGGGACTGGATCTGGAGTTCTTGTTCTAGAGAGCTTAGAGCACGCCCTTGCTCGAGGAGCTACTATTTATGGAGAGTATTTGGGAGGCGGAATTTCATGTGATGCCCACCATATTACTGACCCAAGAGCAGATGGACTTGGGGTTGCTTTATGTATAGAGAATGCCATTGAAGATGCAGGTATTAAGAAAGAAGATATTAACTATATCAATGCTCACGCGACTTCTACTCCTGTAGGAGATATGGCCGAGTATAATGCTGTGAAAAAAGTTTTTGGGGACACAAGCCACATCAAAATGAATGCAACCAAGTCTATGATTGGTCACTGTTTGGGAGCGGCTGGAGGTATTGAAGCGATTGCCTCTATTAAAGCTATTCAAACAGGGATGCTTCATCCAACAATAAACTTAGAGAATCCCGAGCCTCAGCTAGATATGGACGTAGTCCCAAATGTAGCTATTAAGCATAAAGTAAAGGCAGCACTTTCGAATTCTTTTGGTTTTGGGGGTCACAATGCTTCAATTATTTTTGGACCTTATGAAAGCTAAAGAAGAGAATTGTGCAGGAGTTATTCCTCTTAGAAAATCTAAAAGCAACATTTGGGAAATCTTACTTGCTTTGCACACAAAGGGGAGCTACTGGGCTTTTCCAAAAGGTCATATAGAAGAAAATGAAAGCCCTTATTCAGCAGCAGAAAGAGAGCTTCTTGAAGAGCTAAATTTGGAAATTGATTCTCTTTATGGACACACTCCCATAAAAGAAAACTATGAGTTTGAGAGAAATGGGGAGCTAATACATAAATTTGTAACTTACTATCCAGCTTTTGTAAAAGGGACTATTGTTATAAATGAACCGCATGAGGTCGTCGAGGCTAAATGGTTTTCGATAAACGATGCCCTAATGAAAATTACATTTGATACGACTCGAAAAGCTTTAGAGCCACTTATACAAACACTTAAAACTTAAATTTATTATATATTTTTGTACTTTGAAACTATAATTTCGAAAAAAAGAAGGTAAATATGTTCGCTTTAACAGCAAAAAAATCAGACATTACAGCTAAAATTTTAACCGTTTCTGCTTGTGTCCTGTTTATGTTTGTATGTGCCAATTTTAAAATCTACGTTTCATTTTCTCCAGTAGCAATAACGATGCATACCTTTGCCGTGTTTGTTCTTGGAGCACTTTTACCTTTTAGACTCTCTCTCACTTGTTTCTTGGCCTATTTTGTCCACAGCCTTGTCGGCGCCCCTTTCATCGGTGCTCCTATTGTGTTCTTAGCAGTGGGTTATTTATTAGGCATGATTGTAGCTCTCTATCTCTTAGATAAAGCCAAAAATAAAATGCCCTTAGTTCTTACTTTGCTTTTAGCTGAAGTGTGTATACTAGGACTTGGTGTATTGCATATGCAATTTTTTCTTGGGCTTAAAAAAGCGCTTGTAGTAGGTGTGGTTCCATATATCGTGGGAGATGTTTTAAAGATTTTTGCAGCCTATGTCTTCATTAAAGCTGCTGGGAAACTGAAAGATCAGTCAAACACGACCACCGTCTAACGTTAAGACGCTTGCGTTCATATACTCATTTTCTATTAGGAAGCTCAAAGCGTGAGTTACCTCTTCGGGTTTTCCTGCTCGTTTTAATAAAATGCGTTTATTACAAATTTCATCAAATTCTTTTTTCGGGAAACCTTCAGAAGGTAAAATCATTCCTAAAAGAAGAGAGTTTACTCTGATTTTTGGAGCAAGCTCTAAGGCCAAAACTTGCGTGGAATGGAGTAGAGCTGCTTTAGAAATGCTGTGAAGAGGGTAGTTCCTAAATGGATGAATGGCGCTGATATCACATAAATTAATAATTGTGGAACCATTAGACATCAGCTTTAAAGCTTGATGAGCACACATCAATGGAGCCAAAAGATTTACTCTCAAAGTGCTCTCAAAATCAGTGATACTTTCAAAAGGCTGATTTTCAAAAATACACGCACTATTAATTAATACATCTAATCGGCCAAATTTTTTTTTGGTAAAATCAAAGAGAGATTTTATAGAACTCAAATCCTTGAAGTCTGCTTGAAAAATTTCTGCACATCCCCCGTTTCTTTGAATTTCTTTTTGAAGAGCAACAGCACTTCTTTTGGATTGATTATAGTGTAAGATGAATTTTTTAGAGGGTAGACCTAGGCTAATGGCTCTGCCTAAACGTCTAGCTCCCCCAGTAATCAAAATAACTTTGTCTTTAAGTGAAATCATGTACCTGGCTAACAAGTTGAGGTTTTAGATCTGGAGTGCCAAAAAAGCTATGAGTAACTAAAGAAGAGCCGCGAAGAGATTTTCTAGTTAAGGTAAGGCAGGTATGCCAACCTACAATCTTTACAATAAGAGCTTTTGCATCTAATTTTTCAAAAAGAGCCAAACCTATCTCACTAGAAAGATTTTCTTGGAGAGTTAGCTTTCGACTCACAGATTCTACATATTCAAAAACTCTTCCTAAACCGAGTGTATGGAGATTCGGTAGATAAGCCACGTGTACTTCTCCGTGAAAGGGGACTAAGTGATGCTCACAAAGAGAACAAAATGGAATATTTCGCATTACAATTATGTCTTGTGACTTATGTTGGTCCAATTCAATAGGATGGCCTAGTAGGTCATCTACAGATTTTTGGTACCCTGTGAGAAACGACTGATACATTTGAATCATACGCTCTGGAGTTCTGCGAAGACCTTTTCTGTGAGGATCCTCTCCTATTTGTTTGAAAATTGATCGCAGTGCTGTATTAAATAGTTGCATATAAGATTAATAATTCCATTAGATGCGAACACTATAATTTTTCAGAAGTTTTGAAACAACAAAATCTGATTAATAAATTCTATTGAATATGTAATAATCTTTTGAAAAATATAGAAAATGTTGATAGAAACAATATAGAAACTAAGGGGATAGAGTGAGGCATAAAATTCTTAAATTTCTGACATATAAGGCAATTCGGCTATTGCTGATTACAAGATATCGCATAGAATATCGAGGGAGAGAAAAGCTAACCTCACAAAATCTATCTCATAAAGGGGGAACCCTTTTTTTACCCAATCATCCAGCGGAGGTGGATCCTCTCATTGTGGGTACAGGTGTTTGGCATAAGTTTGAACCTAGACCCGTCATCGTTGAGTGGATCAGCCAAATACCTGTTATTAGAGGAGTGATGCATTTGATGCGCGCCGTGCCGATTCCTGATTTTGAAAAACGCAATGCTCAATTTCGTAGAAATCAAGCTGACAAGGCATTCTCTGAAGTAGTTGATGGGTTGAAAAAGGGTGATAATTTTTTGTTATATCCTGCAGGTCGATTAAAATCTTCTGAAAAGGAATTAATAGGAGGAGCTTCAGGGCTACATAAGATTTTACAAGCCTACCCTGATGCAAATATTGTGCTAGTAAGAACCACAGGGCTTTGGGGGAGTACTTTTTCAAAAGGATGGAGTGGAAAGTCTGTGAACTTTCTAGAAGCTGTTCTAAAAGCTGTTCTAGCTGTGCTCAAAAATGGACTGTTTTTTCTCCCTAAAAGAAAAGTGCTTGTAGAGTATCACCCTTTTAACGAGTCTTTTCCACGAACAGCTTCAAGAATAGAGATGAACAACTTTTTAGAAAAATGGTACAACCAGGTTGAAGACCCTTTGCGTATTGTGCCGTATCAATTTTGGAGTAAAAAAGTCAAAAGAAAT
This sequence comes from Chlamydiota bacterium, assembly GCA_022601335.1. GTDB lineage: Bacteria > Chlamydiota > Chlamydiia > Chlamydiales > JAAZZY01 > JAJACV01. Next base: position 17,848 of record JAJACV010000040.1, read on the forward strand.
GTTTCAGTGTCACAAATCAATACAGATGTAAGCCAAGTTCCAAAAGAAATACAAAATAGTGTTGTTCAAGAAATCGGTAGAATATCCAAAACTTTATCTCAAGAAATTAAACCTGAAATGCGCTTATCTGCGGACTTACGCCTAGACTCTCTTGATGTGCAAGATATAGTGACATATTTAGAAGAAGAGTATAATGTCAGCAAAATTAACCCCTTCCAATTAACTACGGTGGCAAGTGTTATGAACTACGCAGCAAATCCTAATGAGGTCTCTACCGAGAACGCAAAAATCCCAACTTCAAGTGCATCTTGGAAAAACTTTGATGCAACTTCTACTAAACGTGCGACTATTGATGGAGTAAATATTCCAGAAGCCTTTTTTAAAGTAGCCTTTTCAAGGAAAAAGGAACTCGCATGTGCTGATTTAATTTCTAAGGAAGTTACCTATGAAAGATTAATGCTTTCTGTTCTTTTACTCGCCAAGAAAATAGGAAGTTTTTCTGGAGAATATGTAGGGATTCTATTACCAGCCTCTATTGCTTCTAATATCAGTGTCCTTGCATGTCAGGTCGCAAAAAAAGTTCCAGTGATGATTAATTGGACTGTAGGAGTTCATCATCTAGAAGCTGTTAAACAAGTTACTGGAGTCAAGCATGTCATTACATCAGAAGCATTTCTGAAAAATTTGCATGGTCTTGATTTAAGTCCCATTTCTAAAGAACTCATTAGCCTAGAAAAATTAAAAGCTAATATTTCTCTTTATGAAAAGTTAAAGGCTACTCTATTTATTAAACTTAAGTATGAAACAGTTGTTAAAAGACTCGGTTTATTAGATATCAAAAAAGAAAGTCCCGCAGTCTTGCTGTTTACTAGTGGAACAGAGGCAATGCCTAAAGGTGTTCCTTTGTCACATGAAAATATTATGTTTGATATGAAAGTGGCTTTTGATCGTGTCAAAACAACAAATCAAGATGTCATCTTAGGCTTTCTACCTCCTTTCCACTCTTATGGTTTTACAGTCTGTGGTCTACTGCCGCTTATATCCGGTATGCGAGTCGTATATTACCCAAACCCAACCCACTATAAAAAATTAGCTCAATTAATTGCTCAATGGCAAGTCTCTTTTCTCGCTGGAGCTCCAACATTTTTGAAAGGAATTATCCAACTAAATCAAAAAGAACTTTATAAAACTTTAAGGGTTATTGTTTCTGGCGCCGAAAAAGCCCCAGAGTCACTCTTAAACAAAGTTAAAGAAGTCTGTCCTCAAGCTGAGTTTATTGAGGGTTATGGATTGTCAGAGTGCTCTCCTATTTTGACTCTTAATGTACCAGGTCAAAAGCATCAAGGTGTAGGACTTCCACTTGATGGAGTTGAGATTTTAATTGTTCACCCCGAAACATATGAGAAAATGCCTTGTGGGCAACAAGGACATGTTCTAGGGAGAGGACCTAATATCTTTAAAGGATATTTAGGCGGAAGCGCAGCTTCACCCTTTATGGAAGTTTCAGGAAAATCTTGGTTTAAAACAGGTGACCTCGGCTATTTGGATGAAAGAGGATATTTAACGTTAGTCGGTAGATTGAAACGGCAAATAAAAGTGGGTGGTGAAATGATTAACCTCAATGCTCTTGAAGAAGGCCTGACTAAAGAGTTCATTAGTGATGGAATTATTAACTTAACTGACAAAGATGAACCGTCTATAGCTCTTTGCTCCAAAGAAGCTAATGATCGCCCGAAAATTTATCTTTTTACAAGTCTAGATGTCTCTCTCGATGAGGTTAACAAAAAAATAAAAAAACTAGGGTTCAGTAATTTACATCGTGTTCATACTATCGAAAAAGTAGATCAACTTCCATTAATGGGCAGCGGGAAAATTCATTATCGCAGGTTAGAAGAGCTGCTAAACAAGAAGTAAATAATTGTTTTTACAGCCAACATTAAATTTTTAATTTTAGCCCCTAATAGCCTCTTTCTTTAACTTGGAATAAATAGTCGTCTATGTTAGAATTTCCCTCAAATTTAGTACGAGGATGACTCATGAAAAGAACATACCAACCATCAAAGTTAAAGCGAAAGAAAGTTCATGGCTTTCGCGAGCGCATGAAAACTAGAAATGGTAGAAAAATTTTAAACCGTCGTCGACGTATGGGTCGCGAAGCTCTTACAGTGTGACAAAAGGTTATTCTAAAGCCCTTAGGCTTAGAAAATCTTACCAATACAAGCAAGTACTTCATCAAGGCGCAGAGTTTCGAGGAAAGTTGCTTATTGTTTGTGCCCATTTTCACCCAAATTATCCACTTCCACAGCTAGGTGTTGTTGCTTCCAGGCATTATGGTAATGCGATTGCAAGAAACCGTTTTAAAAGACTTTCTAGAGAAGCTTTTAGAGAAGCTAAAGGGGTTCTTCCTAAAGGCATTCAAATCATTATTAAGCCTAGAAAGTATGCGCTAGACGCTTCCATGCAAGATATTTTAGATGAGCTTTTGTTTTTATCTAAAGAAGTCGTTAAGTAAATGAGTTTAAAGAAATATTTGTATAGCAGGCTCGTTGAATTAAAAAACTTATCCGATATGTGACCATCTGATGAGTCTTTGAGTAATTTCTTCCCATAGTTGATATCCATTGAATCCAACAATACCCATGGAAAGAAGAGGGTGTGTATTTTGAATAGATAAAGCTACGAAATAAGGGCCTAATAATCCAACGAGTACATAGGCTAGCTTATCTTCCATCTTAAGTTTGCCAAAATCTTTTTGGTTGGTATCGACTTGAAGGTTCTTGGGGACTATTTGTTTAAAATAGCGCTCGCATAAGGGTTTGCCAACTCCAAAAGCAGCTCCACAAATGTAAACCAGTGGGTTCACTTTTGCTATCAGTAAACTAGCTCCTAAGCGGAAGTCAAAAAATAATTCATTTGATAATTTTTTTGATTTATATTCTTTTTGTTTTTTAGGATCATTAACTACATCAGCACTGTAGCTTGGCGGAGGAGAATTATCTTCTGCTGGAAGAGCTGTAACTACAATTTGATAGGTAGGCATGTCTTGGGATGAATAGACGGGCTGTGTCATCAAAAAACCTCTGTTCTAGTGATTATTCTAATTACTTTCACAAAATTGTATAAACTTACTCTTTAGTAGCAAGCAAATCCTTAGATGCATGGTTTGCCTTATTCAAAATATGATAAGCAAAGGCGCAAGCTCCAAGGCTAAGAGCAAAAAACGCTAGGGGAAGTGCTACTGAATTGGAATCTTTCTGATTAAAAATAACTCTACGGCACCTACTGTCTTCAAGGCAATTTATATTTGTACGTGCTGCTGATCCAATTCGAGCATCGTGGTTTTCTTGAAAAGGGGTCGAGATTCCAGTCACAAATGTATCCTGAGCACCATTTGAAAAATCGGTCATCACTGCAGCGGTTGCAGATAAAAGTCCTTGTCCTATCTCTAAACATCCGTGGGCTATTGCATAAACAATGGAGTGTACTACATTGCTCAGCGTTTTTTCGCCGGTTATATAATCTCCTACCTTCTTGATGGTATAAGCAGTAGATAGAAGCATTATCTTGCTTGGATGTTCCAAAAGAACGTTTTTAATAACTAAAGTGGGAAGCCCTCCCAAATGGGCTGCTGTGTTAGATAATTGCATCCAGCCTGCTTTAGTAAAACTGTCTATTGGGTGTGAGTTATGATAGTCAATTTGATAAGTACCTCCGGGTGTGCTGCCAGGGTTAACACTTTTTGATCCCATAATAACCTCTTTTTTATTTTTTAGGAGCGGGTTGATCGATCCATTTAACAATTCTTTGAACCACTTCCTCTCCCGCTAAAACGCTGTGGTAGGCTGTAAACCCAAAGGTTACATACTCCGCTGCATTGCTTGGAATAACACTCTTGGTCTTTTTATCGATGAAGTCGTTAAGTTCCTCTGATAAAGCTGGATTATCAATTCTGATATTCTTCTGATTTGGAAACCAATCTTTTGCTTTTACAGGAACAACTACCGCTAAAATGTTTTCTGCCATAACAGATAATTGAGTTCTCCAGGTCGACGAATGAGCTGTTGCTCCAAACTCAATCATTTCATCATCTGAAAAGATCTTTTTTGGAGGGCCTATCTCAGAGCATTCATACCCTGCTTTGATCATACCAGCTAAAAAACCAGCCGAATAGACACTTGGATTGGCACCGCAGAGAAAAATCTGTGTTGCTACCTTAAAAATCATCCAAATATCTCTGTATAGATGAGCTCCTGGAGGCGGAGGTTTATCTCCTGGCTTGTAAGGGTAAACAACAGGTTGGTTTGTGTGATAGTGAACCGCTGTTGGGCGGGATCTTTGTGAAGAATCATCTCGAGAAGAAGATGAGGAAGCTCTATCAATGGTACTCATAGTCTTTATTCTCCTCCCAAAATTTTTGAAAAGACAATGTTAAACCTTATAATAAATATATTTCAATCAATTTAACAAGTATTTTAATTAAATTTATTTTACTTAAGTGGCTTATAGTAAGCTTCATATAAAATGATATCTTAATTAAAACTTTAAATGAAAAGACAGTCTTAATGATTTCTTAATATGAGACATCAGTACTTCATAAGAAATTCGGATTCGTTTAAAATAGTCAGATGTTGAAAAGGTACGGTAAATGCATCGAAAGACTTTAATTATTAGGCACAAAAAGGAAAATAAAAAAAAATGTACCTTAGAGCCACTTAAATATAAGGATGAATTTCAATTTTATACTTACCCTGGAAAATTTGAGCTGCCCGATTTAAAGCCTTATGTGCTACTTTCCATTGAGGCTGAAAAGCCTCTTTCAATGTCTGATGCTGATAAAGGAATTATTTTACTTGATGGCACTTGGAAATATGCGCAAAACATGTCAAAGGCACTCTTTACTAATCAACCCATAGTTTTGCGAACTCTTCCAAAAAATTTTAAAACAGCTTATCCAAGAAAGCAAACACATTGTCTGGATCCTGAAAGAGGCCTTGCTTCTATAGAAGCTCTTTACATAGCTTATAGAGAGCTTGGATGGTGCACTAAGGGACTTTTGGATCACTATTATTTTGGAGAAAATTTTTTAGCATTGAATCAGTTAGAAGACATTGAAAAATGATTTTTTGTTTGACTTTTCATCTGGTATTTGTTTATTCATTTACCCTGAAGTTCCAAAGGCATTTTATGTTAAATGAAAACAAAGCGGTTCATGATCAAAGTTTGAATGTGTATTCTCAAAGTACGAGTCTGCTTTTTCAATTCATTCTCTTTGAGTTCATCACTTCTAGTAAAAAAATTCAAGATATTGAAAACATCTATTCGCAATTAGAGTCTTTGTTGATCAAACATCGTTTGCAAGCTGATGTTGACCTTTATTTGAATCAATTGCTCGACTTCATGCCTTTTTTAACAGGATCTCAAATGGTTATTGCAAATGAGCAGACTTTTCCATGGACTCATCAGAAAGGAAGTTTAAATAAACTAAGACATTACTGCTATTTACTCAGTCATAAATTTTCTGATAAAGGGGATGTTCTCAATATGAATATAGCGGTTAGTAAGGCTTTTCATAGCGCTTTGCAGATTCGTGAAGTGATCTTTTCTTTACAAAGGCAATCGGAGGATCCTCAAAGAGTTCCCAATTATGTATCTCTTTATCACCTCTTAGATAAGCTGATTGATAATATGCGAAGAGCCTCAAGACTAATATTAAGAATTTTAATTCAATTTAAAGATGATGAAAATGTGCTCTTTTTTTTACTTCAACATCGAACAGATCTAGATCAACTCTACAAAACACAATTTGTGGCACGTATATTGAAAAAAATGTTTTCAGATGGATCTAAAGGGGCGGAAGAATTTTTAAAACTAAGATACCAAGAACGTGGTTTTCATCACTTAATTGATTCGATTACTAATCAGATATCAAGTGTCGACGCTTGCGCCATCTCGAACTAATATGACTTCAAATTCTATCGATAATATTATCTCTTGGGTTAAGCAAGAGTTTGAAAAAGATGAACATCTATTTTCTCTTTATTTGAAATCTAGACAAATTAAAACTCAATGTATCTCTTCTTCTCTTTCAAAAACTCGGATTTCTTTGCCTCGAGAAATTGAAAAAGTAGAGATTTTATTGTTAAATTACTCTGAAATCACTGAAGAAAAAACACTTATAGATAACCTGTCTAAGGCAATAGATAAACATATTGCTAAAGCTGCTTGTATTCATATTCCTAAAAGTAGAGTAAACGATTACTTCGAAGAAATTTTTCTAGCCTCTCCAAAAGTACGGTGGGTGCTCATTTCTGAAATGCATCTCTATCAACTGCCAGACTTGATGCTCCAATATGATAAATTTCCATCTCGCTCTCTTTTTAAAAAGGCAGTTTTTTTGCTCTCAGAATTGAAAGCATATAATGCTGACTTAAATTTAAAGAAAAGCCTTTGGAAGACTTTACTTAGTGAATTGTAATGCAATCTTCATATACCCAATATGCTTCTGTGATACTCAGCTCTGGCCTAAAAAAAGAGCTCGACTATGGAATTTTGAAAGAGCTGCAGCCTTTAATTTCTGAAGGATCTTTAGTTCAAGTTCCTCTGCGAGGTGTCTTGCAGACTGGAATTGTTGTACGTATTCACAACGAGTGTAACTTAAAGAGAGTCCTGCCGGTAAAAAAGGTTATTTCAAAAGACTCACTGATGACGGATAAGTTATTTGAGCTTGCAATATGGATGAGTAAATATTATCAAGCTCCTCTGGCTAAAACAATTAAACTTTTTTTTCCTAAATCTGTTCAAAAAGATATGGGGCACAAGCAACAGCTTGTTATTACACGTTCTAAAACCCTTCAAGAAATACAGCAATTTTGTTTGCAAATGAGAAGCAAAAAGCCTAAGCAAGTAGAGCTTTTAGATTATATGCTTAAAGTAGATGGAGAAATTTTGCTCACCGAGTTACTCGAGCAGTCTTCTGCATCAAGATCTACGTTAAATTCTGTAGTCGAACAAGGACTCCTAAGTGCTTCAAAAACGATTATTGAACGAAATCCCCTTAAACATGCTGAATTTTTCCCCTCTAACCCAAAAGTTTTAAATGGCGAACAGCAAGAAGCATTAAAGAAAATTGAAAAAACTTTAGATGCTCAAGAATTTCATGTTCATTTATTGCATGGCGTCACAGGCAGTGGAAAAACGGAACTCTATTTACAGGCGATTCAAAACACTTTGAATAAAGGTAGAACAGCTCTCATGCTTGTTCCTGAAGTAGCTTTAACAACGCAAACAATTGAAAAATTTAAAAGCCGTTTCAAAGAGAAAATTGCCATATTACATCATAGATTATCTAGCGGGGAGAGATATGATGAATGGCATTCTATTCGTAACGGAAAAGCACGCATTGTTATAGGCGCTAGGTCTGCTGTTTTTGCCCCTCTAAGTCAATTGGGTCTTGTTATTGTCGATGAAGAGCATGAATACTCTTATAAGCAAACAGAGGAAATGCCCGCCTATCATGCAAGAGATTTAGCTGTAATGAGAGGGAAAATTGAAGGGGCTTGCGTTATTTTAGGAAGCGCAACTCCAAGCTTTGAGAGCTATCAAAATACTCAAAATGGAAAGTATTCACGGCTTATTTTGGCTAAGAGGGTCGAAGAAAAGCCGCTTCCTAATGTTACGGTAGTAGATATGAAACATGAGTTCGAAAAAGCAGGTGGTTATACCGCTTTTTCAGATTTACTACTCTCTGGGATAAAAAAACGTTTTTTAAAAGGAGAGCAAGTCATTCTTTTTTTAAATAGGAGAGGGTATCATACGAGCCTTCTATGTGGAGGTTGTGGTGAAGTTGTAAAGTGTCCACACTGTGAAATAGCGCTCACTTTTCATTTAAAAACAGATCGTCTTATATGTCACCTTTGCGACTATCAGCTAATTCCTCCTAGAACTTGCCCAAAATGCAAAGAACAAACCTTCAAGTTTAAGGGCTCTGGTACAGAGAAGATAGAAAGGCAGCTTCAGAAAATATTCCCCTCTATGAGAACACTTCGAATGGATGCCGATACAACAAAACACGTAGGAAGTTATGAAAAACTGTATAGAGGCTTTAAAAATCATAAAGCGGATATTCTTATAGGAACGCAAATGATAGCAAAAGGTCTTCACTTTCCAAATGTAACACTTGTTGGCATATTAAACTGTGATGCGCAATTGAACCTTCCAGATTTTAGAGCCTCTGAAATAGCTTTTCAACTTATTACTCAAGTCGCTGGACGCGCCGGAAGGGGAGAGGTTGAAGGCGAAGTTATTTTGCAAACATTTAATCCAGACAATCCCATATTAAAACTCGCTGTTAAACAAGATTTTGATAAATTTTATCAGTATGAAATTCGTTCCCGAGAGTTGTTTAACTATCCTCCATTTACAAGGCTGGCTAAAATTGTTTTTAAAGGTAAATCAGAAGAGGGAACTCTTAAATATGCTAATCAATTTGATGCCCTTTTAAGAAAGCTCTCCGGAGGGCCTATAGAAGTGCAGTCTCCGTTTCCTTGTGGATATCCAAAAATCAAAGAGTTTTATCGTTTCCAAATCTTAATTAAGTGTCGAAATATGTTTGCACTCGGTCCGTATCTAAAAGAGATTGAAAAACGTGTTGGCCTCCCTAGAAATATACGAGTAATGATTGATATTGACCCAAGCTCAACTTTTTTCTAAAAGGCTTCAAAAAAAACTAGACTGAGAAAGCACTTCTTTTAAATAAGTGAAGTCATCAGAGGTCAGAGATGCATTTTTTTCGTTGATATAGGTGATAAGCTTATTAATAAAAAGTTGATGCAGTTCTTTTGAATCAATTGATTTAACATCTTTTTCCGAAATAGAAAAAAGGGCTGAAGTTTTTAGAGTATGCAGACTTTCATTATCTGTTGGGTAGGATAGAAGGTAGTAGTAAAGTTCATTAAATAAATCTTCTAGGTTGATGCTATTGCTTGAGTATTCGGTCCGTTCTAAATTTTCTAGAGAAGTGATTAAACGAGCTAAATAGACGCCAAAAAGAAATTTATCGCCCACAAAAGAAGAAGTACCTTTTGAAAAATCTAAAAGTATGTCCATACCCTGGTCAAACCTTACAGAAAGCTCTTCTTTAGATTCATTTGTTTGGCAAGTTTCAGAGTTGAAAATTTGATCGAGAGCCAGTGAATTAGTTGAAATTTGCATGTACGATTCACATAAATAAGAGATAATATGGTTCCAAAAAAAGTTTTTGGACGTTTCATCTAGTTTTTGAATTTGTATTACTTCTTTGTGGGGGTCAAAATGTTGAAAAAAGTGATCTAGAAAATAGGAGCGCTCCTTTTGATTAAAATCATGAATGTAGGCTTCTGCAAAAAGAAGTTTGCATTTTGTATAATCAATAGGACCCACTTGTAAAAGTTCTACAACTGATTTCAATTTAGATTGAGTACCTTGAAGAACCGTTCTAGAAAGCAAAGCCAAAACATCCAGCCGTTTCGAAATAAATTCAGGAAAGTTGTTTGCTTTAGCTGTTTGATCAACAGGTTTAATAGGTTGAAGATTGTTTGAAAAAATAGAATCTATATTCATAAAGTCTTGTGGGCAGTCGATTAATAAAAAACAGAGAAGTTATGCGATTGAGAACATTATTTTCAATAGTCTCAATTAAATATTATTTTTAGTAATAAGTTGAAAAAGGCTTAACAATATCTATAGACTTGATTAGAATCGCACTTTGTTTTTGTCACCACAATAAGTGAAGTCATATGAGTCACTCTGTTACTTTAGCTTCCCCTTTTTCAGAGATCTATAAGTTTCTTGAGCTTCAGCGACTGCTGGTTCTAGATCTACCTGGTCAAGAAAATTTAATTTTAGAACACTTCTATGAAAATGACCTGCAAGTTAAATCAGCTGAAGATATAGATGAATTTTTGATTCTTCTTAAATCTTACGCCCCCCAGCTTATAATTCTTAGTGTTGAGATGTTTCAACGCTATAGAGGTCCTATCCAAAATCAAAAATTAGAGCTGCCTCTTTTACTTCTTGGGAGATCGCTCAATGATATGGAAGCTCCAAATCTAACGGGAATTGAAGTAGTTCCATACACATTGTTTACGGGCAATAAAATACCTTTTTTCATTCAAAAAACCTTGATACTTAAAAATGTATCAGCAAAGACTCAACAGCATATTGAGCCTCAAAATATTCAAAATCAAGATTCTAGTGTTCCAAGTAAATCTCAATTTATTAAGAGATTGTCTTCTAATTTGGAAAAACCATTAGAACAATTAGTGCAGTTTTCACATATTGGATTGCAAAGAGTTCAGCGAAAAAAATGGACGCAAGTCGGTCACTATCTTGCAGAAATTAAAATGATTTCAGAAGAAATGATGTCGTATATACACGATTTGAAAGAGATAGCTCTACTAAAATCTAGAGAAGAGCTCTTTGAAATTGAAGAAATTGATGTGCTTGAGCTACTCCGCTCTGTTAAAAGGCAGTTTCAACCCATTGCTGATAGCAGAGATATTACTCTCAATATTCGAAACCAAATTAATCATCCTCTTGTTAAAGCAGACTATAATAAATTAGTAAAAGTTTTGAATATTATTATTAAAACTTTGATAAAATCGATGCCAGAAAACACCGTCTTGAAAATTCGGACATCTCATGATGCTTCTTTTTTCAAAATTTATGTTGTAGATGCAGGTTGGTTTTTTCAATCCAAGCCGTCTAAACACTATTTTGACATTTTTGATCTTCAAGATTTTGGCAATTCTTCTCAGGCAGTAGGTTTTAGCCTATCTGTTTGTAAAGAATTAATGCTTGCTCAAGGGGGCGATATAGTTGTTGAATCCGTAGATTCCTCTCAAGATTACTGCTTTGCCTTAAGTCTTCCCCTAGTAAGTGATTTTTTGGATGAATTGACAAGTTGAAACATTTGAGGAGAATGTGGTATTATATCCCCCATTAAATACGCCTAAGGAAAATATGTTCGAATACGAAAATTCTGAAGATTTTCAAATTAGATCTTCAAAACTTGCCTATATACGTAGTGTGGGTGTGAACCCTTATCCTCACAAATTTTTTGCATCGCATACTTTAGAACAGGTCGTTTCTGAGTATGAAAGTGAAACTCTTGGGGCCAGTGAAAAGGCTGCTGAAGGAGAGACCCCTGAGGTTTCGCTGAGTGGTCGGCTAGTCCTTTTTCGTGCTATGGGTAAAAACGCTTTTGGACAACTGCAAGCAGAGAATTTCCGACTTCAAATAATGTTTAATAGGGAAAAAACTTCTGTAACAGGCTACACGCCTCCCGATGCTAGTCAGACGCATCCCCAAAATGGTCTAAAATTTATTGAGAAGAAGATAGATCTTGGCGATATTGTAGGGATTAAAGGGAATCTCTTTTTTACCCAAAAAGGGGAACTTACACTCTTCGCTAAAGAAGTAACTCTTCTTTGTAAAACGCTACTACCTCTTCCAGATAAACACTCTGGACTCGTAGATAAAGAAGTTCGTTATAGAAAAAGATGGTTAGATCTCATTTCTAATCCCGAAGTATTCAATACTTTTTATACTCGCTCAAAAATTGTGCATATTGTTCGTGAATGCTGTTTGGAAGAAAAATTTATGGAAGTAGAAACTCCCATTCTTCAAAACATTTACGGAGGCGCAAATGCAAGACCCTTTGAAACACACCTTCATGCTTTAGATCAGCAGCGAATGTATATGAGAATTGCACTCGAGATAAATCTTAAAAAACTTTTAGTTGGGGGAATTCCTCGTCTTTTTGAAATGAGTAAAGTCTTTCGAAATGAAGGGATAGATCGTACTCATAATCCTGAATTCACAATGCTCGAGGCTTATGCTTCACACTGGGACTATCAAGACATGATGCGTTTTCAAGAAAAGATTTTTGAGAGAGTCTCTCAAAGCTTATTTGGCACGCAAAAAGTGCCCTATATTACAGATAAAGGTGAGGAAATTATTCTTGATTTCACCTCTCCTTGGCCCCGTTTGACAATGAAAGAAAGTATTAAAAAACATGCTAATATTGATACGAATGATTTTGACGATGCGGCACTCAAAAAATTAGTGATTGAAAAATGTCATATTGAACCTAAAGAAGTGGTTCATTCAACAAGAGGTCTTCTAATTGCAAACTTATTTGAAGAGCTAGTTGAGCCGCACCTCATCCAACCCGTTCATATTATTGACCACCCCATTGAAACAACTCCTTTATGTAAACCTCACAGAAATCCAGAGCTTAACAATGAGCTCATTGTTGAGAGATTTGAAAGTTTTATCTTAGGTTCAGAATTTTCAAATGCTTATTCAGAACTCAATGACCCTGAAATTCAAAAAGAACTCCTTGAAGACCAAGTCAAAAGAAGAGAGCTTGGAGATGACGAAGCGCACCCCTTAGATGAAGAATTTATGGAAGCTATTTGCCAAGGGATGCCGCCTTGTGCGGGGATTGGTATAGGGATAGATCGGCTTGTGATGTTGTTTACGAATAAGTTTACAATTAGAGAAGTCGTTTACTTTCCTCTAATGAAGCCAAGAAGTTAACTTTTTTTAAGTTGAGGTCCTTTGGGGGTATCTTCAATTTGGTATCCTTTAGATAAAATATAATCTCTTAGTCTGTCCGCTTCTGTCCAGTCTTTGTCTTCACGTGCTTTTTCTCTATCTTGTAAAGCCTGATCTAAGTCTTGTGTCATTTCGATATTTTTTTCATTAAAAGTGAAAAGACCCAAAATTTGATCAAACCTCTTAAAGAGTTCTATTAATTTTTCTCTGTCTTCTTTATCGACTTGATCCTTATCTAAAAGGGGATTAAATTCTCTTAAACAATCAAAAAGTGTTGCAAGAGCTGAAGAGATATTAATATCTTCTAAAAGAGAATCATTGAATTTTTGCTCATATTTTTTGATCAGATCACCAAAGTCACTTTTTTTAACTGATTCTGCTGAAAGTAAACGATCAATAAAGTTTTGAAGACGCTCTAAGGAGCTTTGAGACCCCCTAAGTCCGTCAAAAGTGAAGTTTAACTGGGTTTTATAGTGTGTTTGTAAAAGCAAGTATCTCACTTGCTTGCCTGAATAACCCTTGTCTAGAAGGTCCCTAAGTGTATGGAAGTTTCCAAGACTTTTCGACATTTTTTTTCCTTCTACAATCAAATGCTCAACATGGACCCAAAAAGGACAAAAATGTTTTTTTGAGCAAGCTTCTGATTGAGCTATTTCATTTTCATGGTGGGGGAAAATATTATCAACACCTCCCATATGAAGGTCGAGGGTATCTCCCAAATATTTCATCGCCATAGCCGAACATTCTAAATGCCAACCAGGTCTTCCCTTCCCAAAAGGGCTTTCCCAAAAAATTTGACCATCTCGATTGACATCATAGCTTTTCCATAAAACAAAGTCTGTGGCGCTTTCTTTATCATATTCATCCACTTCAACTCTATTTGAGGCACCTGATTTTAATTCAGAAAGGTCTAAATGAGAGAGGGAGCCATAGTTAGGAAACTGGCGAATTGAAAAATAGACACTTCCATCTGCTCCAATATAGGCAATTTTGTTTTGTAGTAATTGTTCAATCATCTGAATCATTTCAGGAATATGGTCAGTAGCTGCAGGGTAATGATTGGCTGGAAGGATATTTAAAGTTGTTAAATCCTCGAAAAATGCTTTTTTGAACACTGCTGTATAGTCGTCGAGCTTTTTATTATCAGCAATGGCTCCACGAATCGTTTTATCATCCACATCAGTGAGATTCATCACATGCTCAACTCCATAACCAAAATAGAGCAAGACTCTTTTTAAAAGATCCTCAAACACATACGTTCTTAAGTTTCCTATATGAGCGTAGTTGTAAACTGTTGGACCGCAAGTGTAGAGCTTAACATTGTTTGGATCATTGGGTTTGAAAAGTTCTTTTTTTAATGATTTTGTATTAAATAATCTAAGAGAAGAGGTCATATTGCTCAAACAAGTAAAGTTTATTTTTAAGGTAATAATTATAAGCTTAACTCTTTTAACAAAAAAAATGAGTGAAAAAGTTTTCTTTCTTCAAAAGATTGCCTTTTTTGATCTTTATAAGATGTAAATTTCAAAAATAATTTATAAAAATTCAAGTATTTGGATGCATTGACGACATAATCTTAAGGATTCATAGAAGAATGTTCTGTATCTTTAATATTTTTAGGTAGAAATTTGGTAAAATCTGTACCTCCAGATCCAGTTGCACCCTTTTTTAACTTCTCAGAGGGAATAAAAGCCATGATATATTTTTCTATTATTTCGTCGAAATGAACCTTTCTAACAGCTGTAACAGCATCAATAACTGCATTATATGATTTACCTATTCTGTGGTCTTTAGAATTACTTACAAAATCTTTTATTTTGCAATTTGTTAGCCAATTAATAAGCTCAACATGGTCTCTAGGCATATAATTCAGCATATCAGACATAGTTTCTTCTTGAGTTATGTTTATAGAAAAACAAGCATCTATTGCTGGAATAATGCTGCTTTGGGCTCCAGAAGCACCTCGTGCTTTGTATATAAGATCCCCAGATCTGATTTTTGCTCCTGGAAATACATTTTCAAAAGTGTTAGTGTCAATAAAAAAACCATGTTGATGATTTTTTAAATAGGGTCTTAAACCATAAAAAAATTCTTTTGGGTCACAATGCTCTTTCATTTTTGCTATGTTCTCTGCAAGCTTCAATAACGAGTCTGCAATAATATCCATATGAAAAATAACTTGATCTTTGATATCAACATTTGTCTGGTGTTCCAATGCTTCGAGTTCACTTAATATTTCTTTGAGAGCAATGCTGCTCTTTACTGCAGGAGCTCCATAATACTCAGACATTACATGCACTTTAATAAACCATTTCTCAGAGTCAAGTCCAGTATAAGTAAATAAAGGTTCTATATTTTCATAAGATAATTCACTATTAGTATTTAAACGCTTCCAGTTTTGTAGTATGTAGGTTTCGTATGTTTGTGTGTAGCCACTGTTTAATGATTTTGCTGATAATAAAAATGGTTCAAGAATCTTTTGTGGTAATCGTATAGTTTCGTTAGATGAACCTTTATCACTTGCTTCTAGAATATACGCATGTACAAGTGAAGTTATCATTGAATGCATGCGCAAACGTGTTGATAATAAGTCAGATTCTGAATTACTTAGTAATTTATGCGATTCATCTAGTTTCTTCGAAATATCATTATTAAGTACCAAATTACTCATATTGCTAACAATATTACTTAAACTTTGTTTAAATGGTTCATTTTTAAATTGATAGACAGGATCTTGAGTTGGTAAAAAGCCTCTACTAAATTTAAATCCCAAATTCGTTGTCTTTTCTGCTTGTTTATTAGCAGAAAAATCACCATCGTTTGGTACTTCTATAAATGAAGTTTCTTCAGCCGAGGCGCCTGGTAAAATTTGAAAATAGTAAATATTTGATAAGCTGCTAACTAAATTATTAAAAATATTTCTTGCTGCAGAATCCTCTGATTTTATTACCTTCCAAACTGTTGACTGCTCAATTTGTTCTTTTATAAATGTTTGGGCTGAGTCTACCCAGCTATCGGGTTTTTTGCAGGTTTGATTTTCAAGCAAATTCATAATGATTCCAGGATGCTGTGCGGTAGTCAAAGCTGATTTATTAAAATCTACATTTTTCCAGGTTTCAGTTGTTACTGTATTGTTGTTTAAAGCTGTTGGCATCATTATTGCTCTCCTTATCGAAATAAAATTTAAAGAACTATATATTTCTGAATCACTTCTAAGCAATTTAATTTTATAGATTATAGGAATGGTTCAATATTTTTTGGATATTTTTATTACTGAAGCACTCTATTGAAATATCGATGCCGAAATTATTGAATCAAGTGCCAATCCTCAAAAAATCTATGAAATAGAACAAGATAGCGCAAGGTCTCTAGAACCCAAATAAATATGTACAAAGAAAATAGAGTCATGAGAAAAGCTAAGTACAATAATTCGCTTAGCTTTTGGGAAAAAATTTAACAAGCTGATCACTAAAAAACGCATAATATATTATTCTTGAATTTATGAATAAAAAATAGGCTATAGCTAATTCAAAACAAGAGGATGTTAATGCCAAGCCATGCATAAATAGAAAAGAGCTTCTGAAAGTGTCGTGTTGATCTTGTTACTACCTTATTCGATTTCCTCTTTAGGATTAATTGTTTAGTTAAAATATTAGAAAAAAACAAATCAATTCTTAAATTCAAAGGTGCCGCCCTCTGCTTTATTAATTCCGGGGTTATCTGAGTAAATCCCAGACCATGTCCCAGATGTGCTAGTCTCAAAAAACAAGATCAATTGATATTCAAAAATGCTGTTTGAATCGGAATAAGTAATTAATAAACGCCCTTCGTTATTCGAATATTTATAAGAGTAGTCTCCTGCCTGAAAAAATTGGCCACCCATAGTCGTTTTGTAGCTTCCATTGCTATAGAAACGATAAACAAGATTTTTGTGAAGAATGTCTGCATCAAAAGCTCCTCCAATTTCAGCCAAATAAAAAGAAACTATCCTATTTTTTAAGGAATCTGGGGCAACATTCTTAGTAAAGGTGCAATTAGTGAAGCAAGACAAAAAAATAATAGAAACTAAAATCGCTCTATAATTAATTTTTTTCAAAAGGATTAATCCTTGCCTATTTTTAAAGAAGCTTTTTTGATAATATGTGTTTTATTAATTGTTATTACTGGATTGAGTTGTTTTTTCCAATGATTTTGTCCGAAAATTTCGGATCCCTGCAGGGAAAGATATTTAGGTTTAGGGTGGTGCAGAGTATTGTAGATATAATTAACCCCTTGCCAAAGAATGAAAAGCATAAGAGAAGGTTCTTTATGATTTATTATCGCATTATAAAAGAGGGAATCTTGAATATAGGTTAGATAAGAGTATGCTTTAAGAATTCCATTTTCATAATGAACATACTGGAAGATGTTTTTTTTGATTTTTTGATCGAAAATAAAAAGGTGAGCATCTATTACATTTTGGTACAGATCTGTACCTTTGTCTTCTAAATATCTGGCACTCTTTTCAAGTGCTTTACGTATTTCTATTTCCTCCCTAAGGTTAGGTTTATAGGGCTTAACAATTATTTCTCTTTCTCTATTAAATTTTCTTAACATCCGCCCTTTCTTCTGTTTGATAGGGGGTATGGACCCATCATTTGACTTTCTAGGCAAATGTGCATTTGCTATACGTTCAAAGTCATAAATGTAGTCAGGGAATGAATTGTCATCTCTTAAAGTACAAGAATTCCATGGAGATGTTGTTTCAGCAAAACCAAGCTCTTTCCATTGCTCTAAATCATTTGTATCCACATTTTTTATGAGTACATCAATTTCAATAGTGTTAAACAGTTCTGTTAATTTCAAACACAGGTCAATAGACTTAGGACCTAAGTGATTTACAATAACAACAGGACTGCTAAAATTTAAGTTTTTAAAGTGAAAATAAACAATTGAATTCCCTTTTTCATATTTGTATCCTCGGTTCCTTGTAGCTTGAATAATATAGGGCCAATTATTCTCAAAAGCGAGAGCGGGAGTTTTAATAAGTGAAAGGTAATTGTAAAATTCCTCTTCATCCTCAGGGGTGGTTGGAAAAATTGGTTCGTTTTTAAAAATTGGGAGGAGGGTACGCCAATTTTCGATATCTGGGTTCAAAATTTTTAACCTCTATTCACAGCTTTTTCTTCCTATAGCGCAATATTGTATTTACTTTAAACCAAAAAACTAAAATGTAGTGATTCCAATTATGACAGTTTAAAACGTTGTATTTTTTGATTTTTATTTCTTAAATCTAAAACGGAGCTAAAAGATAGGGATCTTTAACTTACTAAATGTTTTAAAAAAATACATATATAGTTAAACTTCATATTTTAATTCCGAATAACTACTTGAAATAAAATCCATAAAAGGTTATAACATGTGCTGAATTTTTCGGAGAATCCTATGAAAGTTAGAGCTTCAGTAAAAGCTGACCCCTCTAAAGGGGATAAAATTGTACGACGTAAAGGACGCCTTTATGTTATAAATAAAAAAGATCCCAACCGCAAGCAAAGGCAAAAGGGACCCGCTAGAAAAAAATAAAACAAGGTAGATATGGCTAAGAAATCAATGGTTCAAAAACAGATCAAAAGAGAAGCTATTGTTAAGAAATTTTGGGAGAGAAGACAAACTCTTAAGAAAACTATTTCAGACCCGAATACTGATCATGACACAAGACTTGAAGCCATAGATAAGCTAAATAAAATGCCTAAAGACTCCTCTTGTATCCGCCTTAGAAATCGCTGCCAACTTACAGGTCGTCCTAGAGGTTACCTCCGTAAGTTTAAGCTATCAAGAATTTGCTTTAGAGAAATGGCTAATACAGGTCTAATTCCTGGAGTCGTTAAAGCAAGTTGGTAAGCTACTCGCTTTTCAATACCATTTGTAAATAAGATAGTTTGTTCAGAGGGACCCAATTTTCCATTCCTTCTGACCATAAGAGTGTTGTGCCCGAAATAGCACTCGTTTTCACGTCTTCCTTTAGTTTTGAAAAACTAATAGGGCCTGCCTGTTTGTGAGCCGAGTCTAAATAATACCAATCCCTTTGATCTAGTGTTGTTGAAGTTTTGTCCTCTATGTGGAGAGGTTCTGTGAGTATTGAAGATGAGTTAGAGAGAGCTACAGTCTCTTCTGCAAGTTTTGGGTCTTTAGATTTATTTTTGAGAGATAGAAGGAGCAGTGCTATCAATGCTAAAACTCCAAAAAAGAAACCAAGTTGAAACCAAAGCATAGAATTTTTATTGCGCTTACGTGCAATATTAGAACAAATAAAGCCGAAAATGACTCCAATAAAGGCTGATATAATAATTTGAACAAACATAATGTAAACCTCGTATTGTAGTCATTATATCCTAAAAGCAAATAAACTGAAAATTATCTTAATTTTTTCTTCTAAATGATAACTTTTGCCCGTCTGAATTTAGAAATCAAATTTAATTTCATCAGATTTGCGTTCAAAGATAAGTTATTTTATAATAAAAACAAATCAAATGTACAGTGAGGAACACCTGATGGACGATATTAAAGTCGATACACAAGAGTTAGAAGTCCCAGAAACTACCTATGTCAGGGATATTGAAAATAGAGTCTTTCAAGCTATTGTTTTACAAGTTTTAACCCGAGTAGAACATATCAACTTGCTAGAAGGAAACCTCATTGATGCTATTTTAAATAGAGGGAATGTTGAGCGTATTAAAGGCATTTTCGTTGAACAAGACAGCAAAAGCCCAACTATCAAAATTAAAGTTGAAGTCAATGTACATTATGGAATTTCAATTCCTGAAAAAGCTAAAGAAATTCAGCAATGTGTAGCTGAAGAAGTCAACAAGCTTACTGGACTACACGTCTCTTGTGTTCATGTCATTTTTAAAAGTATGTATATCGATGAGCCACACGAAATTCAAGAAGAAGTAAACGATTTGAATAAAGAGGAGTTTGGCTTAGAAGCTGACGCTAAACCATGAGAGCGTACACCTTCCACTCATTCGTAAGCTTCATTTTCATCCTGTTTGGCTTGCTGCTAGGCACTTTTTTATGTTTAGCGGCTCTCGATAAGGCTTCTTGTGAATCTTTGGTAGCTTACTTTCAAAAAGACCCACAAGGACATACTCTTTCAAAATTCTTTTTTATATCAGGAGTCTCTCTTCTTTCTTTAAATACTCTGCTATTTACTTTATTTTATTTCTTTAACAAAAAGAGTTTTTATCAAGTTAAATTAGAGAAAGGGCTTGAGATTTCTATAGCTTTGCCAATACTCAATCAATTCTTAAGGCAATTTTTTAAAGAAGAAGTTGCAGAGAGTAAAGTTGACTTTACTCTGAAGGTGAGCAAGAAAAATTGTGAGATTATAGCTGATTTTTCTAATATTCCACTAAAGTATCATGAGCAAATACTTGACTCTATTGAGCCTAAGCTTATAGACCAATTTTCAAAGCGATTTGGTTTATCACAAGCAGTTACTTTGTCCGTCTTCTGTAACCAAGCCTAATTATTTCTTCTTCGATAAAAACTTTTGTAGGTTTTCTAGGTCACTAGAATTTAATATTTTGACTTCACGAAGTTGCTCTAATGAGGCCTCTAAAATCTTTTGAGGACTTTTAAAACGTTCAATAAGGGCTTTTTTCTTTTTGGGACCAATGCCAGGAATCTCATCGAGAACACTCTTTATTGTCTGTTTGCTTCTGCTTTTTCTTTGAAAGAGAATCGCTGACTTATGTGCCTGGTCACGAATATTTTGAAGAAAAAATAAAAGATTTGAACGGCGCGATAGAATAATAGGATCAGGATTTTCTGGTAAAAAGAGGCGCTCTTGAGTAGATCCAAAATCATGACGTCCAGCTTCCTTAGTAAGAGCTATTATATCTATATTGATAATATTGAGCTGAGACAAAACTCTTTGAGCTACAGCGAGCTGATTTTTACCGCCATCAAGAATAATTAAATCAGGAAGAAGTAAATCAGTATTTCGGTATCTTCGCAAAAGAACCTCTTCCATCCCTTTAAGATCGTCAAAAACTTGTTTTTGGCTGAGGTGATATTTGCGAAGCTTTGACTTGTCATAACATCCATTTTGAAAGGTCACCATGACCGACACTGGGTTAGAGCCTGAAAGGTGAGAATTATCAAAACATTCAATTACTTCTGGATAATTGCTAAGGGAACACTTCTCCTTTAAATCTAAAAGAAGCTGCTCTTTGCTTTTTTGCTTTCGATATTCTTCGCTAAAAGCATTCTTTGCATTGTCGTAAGCCATTTGAGCTAAATCTCGTTTTTTCCCTTTTTGAGGAACAAGTATCTTCACTTTATGAGCAGAAGATTGGCTCAACATAGAGGAGAGAGTTGTTGCTGAAGAAGGAAGCCATGGCACTAGGATCTCATGGGGGAGTGAGGCTGCTCCTAAGTAATTCTGTGTAATAAAAGAACTAATTAGTTCAGGGTCTTCTTCAATTTCATTGAGCATTGGAAATGTTTTAGATTCCACTAAATAACCCTTTTGAAAAGTAAGTAAAGATAATGTCGCTGCCTGTTCTTCACGGTATAGGCCTAGCACGTCATAGTTTTGAGAGGTTTGAGAAATTACATTTTGTTTTTCTAGAAGAGACTCAATATGTTTTATCATCTCTAAGTAATGCCCGGCCTTTTCATACTCCATTTGTTCAGAGGCTTCTTTCATTTTTTGCTTCAAGTTGCGAATAATACTTTTATTTTGCCCCTTTAAAAACTGTCGCACTTGATCAACATATGATCCGTAGTCTTCAGGAGTGCATTTTTCAACACAAGGAGCCGAACATCTGTTCATTTGAAAAAGAATACAGGGACGCGTTCGATTCTGTAGCACAAAGTCAGAACATTCCCTTAGTGGAAAAAGCCTTTGAAGAAGATAGAGCATTTTTCGTGCTGCATAGCCACTCGTGTAAGGGCCGAAAACATCACTTTTTTGTTTGACATCTTTACTCCGAACTAAACGGAGTAAGGGCCATTTATGTTTTGTAATTTCTAAACAAATGTAGCTTTTATCATCTTTCAGCAAAAAGTTATATTTAGGTCTATGCTTCTTAATTAAAGTATGCTCCAGTAAAAGAGCTTCTTTCTCAGACGATACCACAATCGTTTCAATGCAATAAACTTTCGCTATTAATAAAGGAATTTGGGGGCGGCTGTCATGGCCTGGAATGAAGTATTGAGATAGCCTTACCTGAAGGTTTTTAGCTTTTCCAACATAAAGGACGTTATCTGATTCTGTTTTCATCAGATAGACGCCAGGCTTTTTGCTGTAGAGAGTTTTATTGAACTTCATGCATTCTCAAATGAAAGACTAAGGCTTGATCTTATAACCCCTAGAAAATAACTGTCCAGTCCAAATAGAGACAATAACGAGAGTCGATAGGATAACTATAAAACAAGTCCATCGGCTCGACTCTTGAACTCCAATCATCGAGTAACGAATGGCATCAATAAAATAAAAAAAAGGATTTATTTTTACGAGCCAGTGAAATCTGGGAGCGATCATATCTAAAGAGGTGAAGAGTCCTCCTAAAAACGTCAAAGGAGTAATTACAAAAATATCAAAAATTCCCAGTTGTTCCCAACTCTCAGACCATAAACCAAATAAAAGTCCTGCATAACTAAAAATCAAAGCAATTAAAGCCGAATATATTAAAAAATCCCAAATATGTACGACTCTACTAATTCCAAAAGCAACAGCGATAAGATAGGTTCCAAGTCCAATAGTGAGGCTTCTTAAAAGCCCTCCTAGTAGATAACCCAAGATAATATCTAAACTAGAAAGGGGGGCGATTAAAGCTTCTTCAATACCACGAGTAAATCGTTGTAAATAGAGAGAAAATGAAGCCTGTCTATAGGCGCCAATAATTATATTTAAAGTTAAAACACCCGGAAATACAAACTCTAAGTAAGAATATTGGCCATTAAAAAAGGTGACTCTACTTCCAATTACTTTCCCAAATATGAAAATATACAGAAGAGCGTTGAGCCAAGGACCGCATAAAGACTGAATAGACGTTCTGAGAAATTTGATACATTCTCTCTTAGCTATTGTTTTAATGCCTATAAAATTAAGATTCATTGTCTTTTATAAAGCATCTGTATGCTTCCTCTAGGGATTGATAGTTTTTTATGATTTCTTTTTTAGAGCCCTTAAACAAAAGCTTACCATGGTTAATAATCGCAATATTTTCACATAAACGCTCAATTTCCTCAATATAGTGAGACGTTAAGATAATTGTTTTACCTTCTGAATTGAATCGCTTAATATGCTCCCAAAGCTCATACCTAAGCTCTACATCAAGGGCGGCTGTTGGTTCATCTAAGATAAGTAATTCAGGATCGCAAATCATAGCTCTAGCTAGCATGGCTCTACGTTTCATACCCCCTGAAAGTCTCATAAAGGGTTTATTTGCGTGCTCGGTTAAATTGAACTGCTCGAGTAATTCCTTTATTCTCTTTTTACGGACAGCTTTTCTCAACCCGTAGTACCCTCCAACTATTTCTAGAATATTGTTTAGATTTAAAAAAGGATCCACATTGTAATCTTGAGCAGATAATCCGATTTTTTTTTTGGCTTCTATAGGATTTTTTTGAATATCAAATCCAAAAACCTTAATTTCACCGTCATGAAACTGATTGATTCCACAAATAGTTCCTATTGTAGTACTTTTTCCAGCTCCATTGGGACCGAGTAATCCAAATATTTCTCCGGTTTTCACTTCAAGAGAAAGTTGGCTCACAGCTTTAAAAGAGCCATATCGTTTTGTAAAATTTTTAATTTCGAGGGCAAGAGTCATAGATACTAATTAAGTGAGTTTTTTTTTCAATTCGCTAAGTTTGAGTAGAGCCTCCAAGGGAGATAAGTGATCTACTTCTAACAATTTAAGTTCTTCTAATACGGGAGAAATAGGAGCTTTATCTATCAGAAAAGAAAGCTGATTTATATCGTCACCTCTTTTTTTTGGGCGTATCTTCTTTTGCTCTTCCAGATCTTCTAAGATTTTTTTGGCATTACTTATTAATAACGAAGGCAGACCTGCTAATTGCGCCACATGAATGCCATAACTTTTATCAGTGCTTCCTTTTATTATTTTATATAAAAAAGTGATTTGACTGTTGGATTCATGGACTGACACAGTGTAGTTAACCACACCATGTTCTTTATCTGAAAGCTTTGTTAATTCAGAGTAGTGAGTTGCAAAAAGCGTTTTTGCTTTTGACTTCAAAAGATACTGAGCAGTTGATTGAGCAATCGCAATTCCATCATAGGTAGATGTACCTCGTCCAATCTCATCGAGTATAATCAGAGATTTATCTGATAAATTATTTAAAATATTGGCAGTCTCAACCATCTCAACCATAAAAGTAGATTGTCCTCTAGCTAAGTCGTCAGATGCGCCAATACGAGAAAAAATTTTGTCCACGACTCCTATGTGAGCACTTTGTGCAGGAATATAAGAGCCCATTTGAGCCAAAATGACTAAAAGAGCCACCTGTCGAATATAGGTCGATTTACCTGCCATATTGGGACCCGTAATCATAGCAAGCTTATTTAAATCATCATCTAAAAAAGTATCATTAGGAATAAAGCTGCACATCTTATCTAATATAGGGTGTCTACCTTCATTAATTTTGAGAATAGAGCTTTTGTCAATAAGAGGTTTTACATAGTGATTTTTCTGTGCGACAAGCGCTAATGCTAAAATAACGTCTACTTGCGCTACAATTTGAGCTAAATCCATAATAGTACTTCTGTAAGACACGACTTCTTGTCTTAACGCTTCAAATAGTTTTTGCTCTAGGTGCGTAATCTTTTCTTCTGCTTGAAAAATTCGAGTTTCATAAGCTTTTAGCTCTTCAGAAATAAAACGCTCGTTATTTGCTAAAGTTTGTCTTCTATGGTAGTGACTTGGTACTAAATGCGCTTGCCCTTTACTCACTTCCAGAAAATAACCAAAGACTCGATTGTAACCTACTTTGAGAGTTTTAATTTGAGTCTCTTCTCTTACCTTTACTTGGTAGTTCGCGAGCCACTCTTTTGATGATAAATTGAATTTAAGCCATTCATCAAGCTCGGAGCTGTATCCCAATTTAAAGGTTTGCCCATCACCAAGCTTACCAGTAAGATTTTCATTTAGGGCTGAATCAATGAGATTTACAACCACATCATGCATAGGAAGATCTTGAAGGGAAGATTTAAACAGAGGTGCTGACAATTCTTTGAGTTGCTCTTTAAGCTTGGGTATCACCTGAAGAGATGTCTTCAGAGCATTAAGATCTTTTGCCAAAATATAGTTGGTAGAAACCTTCATAATTAAACGCTCTAAATCTTGAACATCGGATAGAAGTGATTTGAGTTTCAAAAGAACGTAGGGATGGTTCAATAAGTCTTCCACGGCATCTTGCCTGGCATGTATTTGAGAGATGTTTAAAAGAGGTCTTTGTATCCATTCTCTAATCAAACGAGCTCCCATAGGAGTTTTAGTTTGATTGAGGTGCGCTAAAAGAGTTTGCGATTTATTTTGTTGATGCTGAGCCTCTACTATCTCAAGATGTTTGAGCGTAATATGGTCGAGTAAAAGATGACCCCTCTCTTCAATTTTTTTAATAATTTGAATATGATCGGTTGTAAGACACAATGTATCTTGGAGATAGTGCAGTAAAACACCCGCACTTTCAATCGCAGATGACATACCCTTTAGACCAAATCCATCTAATGACAGGACCTCAAAATGCTTCATTAATAAATCTAGCGCCGCTTGGGAATCAAATTGCCAATTAGGGAGGGTCGAGATAGAAAAATGAAACGATCTTTTCATTTCATCAAGAGAAGCTTGATGCGCGATCAAAAATTTTTCATTCACAACAATTTCAGCGGGTTGAACCCGATAAAGTTCTTCCAAAATAGCTTTAAAATCATCATGCTCTAAAACCCTAAAGTCACTTGTCGTAATATCAAGTAAGGCAAGCCCATACCTGGAGCCTATTTGGCTCAGACACGCGAGGTAGTTGTGGGCTTTTGAATTAAGAAGATTAGAGTCAATCAGTGTTCCCGGTGTGATAATACGCACTACTTCTCTTTTAACTAAACCTTTCGTTTTTTTGGGGTCTTCAGTTTGCTCTGCAAGAGCGACTTTCAGACCCGCTCCCAATAAGCGATCAAGGTAATTTTTAAGAGCGTGATGAGGAATACCACTCATAGGTATATCCTGGCGTTTTGTGAGTGTGAGCTCTAGCGTTTTAGCCAAAAGTGAAGCATCGTCATAAAAGGCTTCATAAAAATCACCCATACGGAATAAAAGAAGAGAATCTTTTGCTTTTTGTTTGCATTGTTGCCACTGGACCATCATTGGAGTCGCTGATTTGGAAGGAAGTGTTGTCATCTATCTGCCTGTGGAATTATTTCAGCGATTTTCGCAAAAATGGAGCTGTGAATGCAAGGAAAAAAAATAAAAAATAAGTTGTATATTAAAATAAAAATCTATTATTACAGCAATCACATTCCTTTTAGAGGAGGTCAATAAATATGAATAAACCTGTTTCAGAAATTTTCGGAGATGGCCCGCATTTTAGGCCTAATCTCTCACCTGTAGGTAAGCCATCGCAAGGCAAGTATAACAGTAGAGTAGTAGGCTTAAAGCTAAACGCTAGTACTTGTGATGTGGAAATGTCACCTATTACCTCTACTAAAGAGCAAAAAGAATCTTTAAGAGAGCATAAATTTGACGTTTTAAGCAAAAGTGAAACGACTAAAATCAATCAAGTTCGTAAAGATTTTATTGGATAGGTAGGCGAGTTTGAAGTAGCTCCTTAAGTGCCGAAAACCTATTTTTAATTTCATTGTTTTTGATTGCAATAGCGAGCGCTTTTTTTGTGCCTACCAAAATAACTAGTTTTTTGCCCCTAGTAATCCCTGTGTAAAGAAGATTGCGACATAATAACTTGAAATGATGCGTATGGATAGGCATCACAATGCAAGGAGCTTCACTTCCTTGATATTTATGAATGGAGACACAATAGGCGAGAGAAACTTCATCTAGCTCCGAAAATTGATAATTAACTAACCTGGAATCAAATTTAATTTCCAAAAACTGTTCATTTTGGTCTAACGATTGAATCGATCCAATATCTCCATTATAGACTTCTTTCTGATAGTTATTTTTAAGTTGCATCACTTTGTCACCCAAAGCAAAGCGTTTCCCGTACCACACAATGAAGTTCTGACTCTTGTTAAGCATCGATTGAAGCTTTAAATTCAGATTTTCGGTGCCTATTAATCCTTTTTTCATCGGTGAAAGGGCCTGGATATCTTCAATGGGATTAAAATTGTATTTTTCAGGAATGCGTTTAGAAACTAATTGGGCAATGGTTTCTAAAACCCCCTCTGGTTCTTTGGCTTCAATGAAGAAAAAATCATCTGTTTTTTCAGCTTTTAATTTAGGAAACATGCCTTCATTAATTAAATGAGCACTGTAAGCTATTTTAGAACCTCTTCCTTGTCTGAAAATATAGGTTAAAGTGGAAGTTGGCACTGCTTTTGAATCAATAATATCTCTTAAAATATTACCGGGGCCAACACTGGGTAATTGATCGATATCTCCAATTAAAAGCACTCGGCATGAACTAGGGATCGCTTTTAGTAAATGATAAAATAGCTTGGTGTCGATCATACTCGCTTCGTCCACTATTACTAAATCTGCTGAAATAGGATTCTCGGAATTAAACTGAAAGCCTCCCTTAGCAAAATTATATTTTAATAAACTGTGAATGGTAGAAGCAGATCGATACGTAATTTCACTCATTCTCTTTGCTGCACGACCCGTAGGAGCGGCTAGCACCACTCTTTTTGAGAGTTTTTCTGTAATTTGTATAATGGCTTTAGTAATGGTACTTTTTCCAGTTCCAGGTCCCCCTGTAATAATATGAATTTTATCGCTTACAGCATATTTTATCGCTTCTCTTTGGGCGGGTGCAAATTTAAGTTTGAGCTTTTCTTGAATCCAATCTAAAGCCTTGGATGAATCGATAGGTCGTAGGGCGCATGCATGGTCTTGCAGACGATAAATTTCGCGGACTATTCCATATTCAGAAATATGAAGAGGTTTGAGCCATACAAAATCTTCTTTTTGAAGCTTTTCTATAGCAATACGTTTTTCAGCGTGTAGTTGAAATAAAACAGGCTCTATAAGACTCATCTCTACATCCAACAGTTCTGCAGCATGGGGTAAGAACTCTCCCTTAGGAAAGCATACGTGTCCTTTTGATGAGAGATCTTCTAATAAAAATTCAATACCCGCTGCAATACGAGCAGGGGACTGCTTGGTAATACTCAAAGATGAAGCTATTTGGTCTGCTATCTTGAAGCCAATACCTTTGATATCTCTTGCTAACTTGTAAGGGTTTTCTCTGACAACCTCTACACTTTGTGTTCCATAAAATTTGAAAATCTTTTGTGCGTATGCGGGGCTTACTTGATAGGATTGCAAAAATACCATGACATCTTGGATGCATTTATGCTGCTGAAAACAGTGAACGACTCGGTCGAGTTTCTTTTTTCCAAGTCCCTCGATTGCTAATAATTTTTCAGGTTGTTCTTCTAAGATGTGGAGCGTTTGTAGACCAAATGTTTGCACTATTTTTTTAGCAAACTTAGGGCCTATTCCTACTATCAACCCTGAAGCTAAATATTTTTCAATGCCGATAAGAGTAGCTGGAGCTGTTTTTTCAAAGGAGCTTACTTGAAACTGCCTCCCGTGTTTTGCCTCCATCTTCCATTGCCCCATGCATGTCAAAGACTCTCCAGGGGCAATCCCTGGCATTTTGCCCACAATAGGTACGGGCTCTGAAATATTTGTACATTTAAGTTTTGCAACGGTAAACGAGTTTTCAGCATTAAAATAAGTAATGCGCTCGACATGGCCGGAAATTGTTTCCATAACTTACTTTTTCTATAACTAGTTTTTGAGCTAGTTTAGCCTGCTATTTTTCGATTGTCACGATCTATTTTTTAAAAGCGTTGAAATCTATCTAAGGCATCTCATAACATTAATAGCAATTCAATCGCTGTGCTATGAGGTATGATGCATTATTTTTTTCGTTTACTCTTGCTTTTGTTGATAACAGGCTCCTTTTGTCGTATTTCAGCTGATTCTAATAATGAAAATACAGATGATGAATACGAACAATATGTAGCGGGTCTTCCCCTTTATGAAGAGCCTCTTTCACTTCCTAGAGATAGAGGATTAGACCCTAATTCTCTTTCGTGGGTTCCCTCTTCGCATGTTGTGGGACTAAATATTTTTGGGCTTGTTCCTTCCGCTTATATTGGAGTCGGATGGGTGGATTTTGAATCCGTACGGGATAATTCAACTCTTGTAGAATATAATTGGGGATATAG
This sequence comes from Chlamydiota bacterium, assembly GCA_022601335.1. GTDB lineage: Bacteria > Chlamydiota > Chlamydiia > Chlamydiales > JAAZZY01 > JAJACV01. The sequence goes on from JAJACV010000040.1 coordinate 46,868, forward strand.
AGTATTTAGTTGGATCAGCCTGGCTTTTGCCTATCAAAATCAAAGCTTGCGAGTTAAGGAATTGTCCGATCAAATCTGGAGCATAGGAAAACGTCAGTATAAGGATAACACAAAATTTGCCATTCATTCTTTAATGTTTAAAGGATACCTTGAGTCACCAAGAGTTCTTCGCATTGACCGTTTTTTCCTGACACCTTATGTAGCTATGGGAATTGGGCCAGGTTGGGTACAGCGTGGAATATATGGAACCTCTGTGAGCGCTTGGGAAGCTGATGCGGGGATTCGTTTTGGTGCGATCCATCCTATCTCGTTTCTTTCACTTATGTTTGGTGGCAAATATATCGAATGGGGCGATCTTGGAAAGTCATTCGTACAATACCTAGGGCTTAGGTTGAACTTTTAATTAGGAATAATATGATGAAGATATTTTTTATAACGCTTTTTTCACTTAGTATGTTTTTTACTTTGAAAGCAGAGGAACCAGAGCAACCCTCTTTATTTGAAGCTCTAGAGATGCTTATTCAAGAAGCTTCACCCAAAGAGCCTGATTCTCAAGTAACTGCTGAAAAACAGGCTGAAAAAACTCATAATGACGATGAATTTCAAAACGCTGGATTAGAATCAGAAAAAAGAGCCTCTAGTTTGCTGAATGATATTGAGTTCCAAGGGTAGCAAACTAGCAATATCGGTAACTTAGAAACTGGTTTTTTCTAGGACCAATGACTCTCCAATCAAAACTAACTTCTTTTGAAGACCAAGTGAGAGTGCCAATATAGGTATCGTCTCTACATAAGTGAGCATCCACTGAGGATAATGCTTTGGGACCTGTTGGAGCGAGGTGAAACAAAAAGGTCGGTTTCGACACACCATAGCGTAGATGCTCTAATGAAACTAAAGACTTCTTTATATCTAAAGTCCATCTAAAACAATTACTAAAGGCTGTTTCTGGGAGATCACCTACATACCAGAAGCCTTGCTCTCTGAAAATAATTTGATATTCATTGCTGTGCTCTAATTCAACAGCTGCCTTGCCTCTTTTTTTGTCCTCTTTTCCAAACCCTTGTAAACGCGCTGTAAAATCTAAACAGGTCGTTTTTTGAAGACGTTTCCAAAAGCTTTCTAACAGTTTTTGTTGAGAGTTGTCTCTTTGGATCTCATTCCTAATTGAAAGTTGTGGTTTATGAAAAAAACAATAACGTTTTTTATCCGAAGCCGAAAGCAGAGTGTAAGTTTTTTTTAATAGAGATTCTAACTCTTGAAAAAGAGGATAGGATGTATTGAGTTTGAAAACTTTTTTATTTCCTTGAAAATAGCTCTCAATAACTCCTCCTTCTTCCAGTTTTTTTAAAGCATTTTGAATAGGTGTTAGAGGGATCTTTAAAAGAGATTGAATTTGAGACCCATAGCCCTTCTCATTTACAAACAAAAAGAGCAAAATCCTTTCAATACTAGAATTTGAAAATAATACATTTAACATAAAACCAACTGTTTTTAGGTTGGAAATAATACCAAAAATTTCTAATTTATCCAAAGAATATAGTGAAAACTCTAATTTTAACCTTAAAAATAGGTTGATTTAAGTCTTTAGGAAGTTTGACTTTCAATTTGAGATTTGATGAAAATAGGCACACTTTCTTTAAAAATAAGGACTATATGTATTCTATAAAAAGTTTTTCAAAAAAAAAATGGATAGCTAGAAATCCTTTTTTAAATGTTAATTCAGGAGTCAAGCATATCACCACAGTCATTTTAGGCTCTGCGATCATTGCGACTTCAGCTCAGGTGCGTATTCCCATCCCCTGGAGCCCTGTTCCTTTTACAACTCAAACTTTAGCAATTATGATGATAGGGGCCTTTTTTGGAAGTCGTTTAGGTTTGCAGATTGTGGCCTGCTATTTATTTGAGTGTGCTTGCGGGCTTCCAGTTGGATCCAACTATAGTGGGGGAATAGCTTGTTTATTTGGACCCACTGGTGGTTATTTATTTGGATACCTTGGGCAAGTGTATGCTGTGGGGGTGCTTTGTGAGAACGGAAAACATTTAAGAGTCAGTCAAAAATACTTGATTCTTTCTCTTATAAGCTTTTTGCAGCTTCTTTTAGGATCTCTTTGGCTCTCTTTCTATATTCCTTTTTCAAGTTGTTTCAAATGTGGTTTTTATCCTTTTATTCCTACAGCGCTACTCAAAGTTTCTCTGGTTTGCAGTTATTTAAACTTTACTTATTCAAACAAAGGAGCTCAAAAATGAGTTTATTTACAAATGATTTTCTCCCAAGATGGATCTCTTCAGAAAATGCAGGGAGCTTGCCTGTAGAGAGTTTAGATACAGGAACAAGTAAAGAGGGGGATCGCATGTTTAAAGTGACTCATGAGCAAATGAAGATGCAATTTTCACGAGACGTTACTATTGCAGAGGAAGCGTTAAGTTTAGAAGGGCTTCAAAAATGGGTTTACGATGAAGTGTGGAGCATGTTTCCAGATCAGAAACAACATGGAAAACCCTCAAACGTGCAAATTTATTGTGAGGATATCCCTGTGTCTGTTAATTCAGATGAAGTATTGCGTTCGCTGAAACCTCAAAACTCCCATAAATTTATCAATTTAAGTGTCTTTTTTAACAAAGATTAAAGCAATGGATATTGTTTTAATGGATTAGTGATATTATATCCATATTGAACTCTATCCTCTAAAAAAATAGGACTCCTATGATGCAATTACAACATACAAATTTAAATGAAATCAAACTAGCTGGAATACATGTGCAAACAAGCTATATGAATGAATCCAAGGTATATGAAGATCCAAATTTTGCATATGGATCTCCTAATGAAACATCAAAAATAACTCCGTGTGTGATGAAATATTTTCATGAAGGAGTCGGTGAGCAAATCTCAAATCGCTTAAATCCCGGCAAGATATTTTGTGTTTATACGGATTATGAAAGTGATTATAGAGGAGCTTATAAATATTTTATTGGTGAAGAGGTAAGCTCCTTTGAAAATCTTCCTGATGGAATTTCAACTCATACGATACCCGCTCAAAAATATGCTAAGTTCACAACAGACCCAGGTCCCATGCCATCTGTTATTATTGATGCTTGGAAAGAAATTTGGAAGACTTCTAATGAACAATTTGGAGCCCCCAGAGAATATCATTCTGATTTTGAGGTTTATGATGAACGAGCAGCTGATCACGCAAATGTCATAGTAGATCTATTCATTGGTATTCAGCAAAAGGCTTCAATAATAGATTAAATCCTTTATTGATCAATTCTAAAAGATGTATGGAAAATGTTAGAGCAGAAAAAACGCACGGAGTGCACCTAGATGCATACAGCAGGTGCACGCACTATTTTACAGATAAGGATATCGTCTCAATTAAGTTTAAGTGTTGCTCAAAATATTATGCTTGCTATAAGTGTCATGAAAATTTAGAGCAACATCCCGTTATCAAATGGGAAAGAGCTGATTTTTCAGAAAAAGCCCTTCGTTGTGGAAGGTGTCAGTTTATCTTTTCAATTCAAAGCTATCTTTCAGGAGAAAATTACTGCCCTCAATGTAGCGCTCTATTTAATCCGCTATGTAAGAATCATTGGGATATTTATTTTAACGTCTCCATGGCAGATTCATCAAATTACCAGTCATCGCTCTAATTTCTGAATCTATTCCCAGTACAACAATTTGTTCAGAATCTTCATTGCCTGTATTGAAAAACTGGTGAGGAATATTTGCTGGGCAAATAACTGTACACGGCGCTTTGAAATAGGTAGCCTTTCCACCAATTTCAACTTTTCCTTCCCCTTTCAAAAAAACAAAAACTTCTTGAGTATTGTGTACATGTAGAGGAGTGCAACTTCCTGGTGCTATATGAGATTTCCAAACTTCAAACTCTTCTGATCCCATTGAACTCGTTGCTATGCCTGTTAGTTGATTGCCATTATTTTCAAAAGACAATAAATCTTTATGGTTGATAATAACAGGTTCTTCAGCAAAAGAAAATAAGGTAGAAAAAATACAAATAAGCAATAATTTCATATTATGGGTCCTTAAGATAAGCTAAGAGTAAGTATAGGAGTTTAGAGAAGAGAATTTTTTACTGCAAGCCAAGCCACTTCAAAATAAGAGTGTCCATCCATCGAAAGGATCCGTGTCTTGTATCTCCTAAAAAACCCATATGTCCACCCTGCTTTGTGTAGAAAAGCTGAACATTGGAATGCAGGTCAGCTGGATTGATAACCGATCCATTAATCAAGGGATCATCCAAAGCAAATAGAATTTTGCAGGGTACTCTAATGGAAGGAAGATAAAAAAGAGAGCTCGCTTGTTGATAATAGTCTTCAGCATTTTTAAAACCCCATAGAGGTGCTGTAAATCTATCATCAAATTCATACATAGTGCGGCACTCACTTGCTATTTTTTTTAACTCGTCTGGAAATAACTGGCAGTCCATTGTAGCGAGACGCTTCAAATGTTTTAAAAAGCTTCTAGAGTAAAATTGATAGGGCCATCTTTGAAATTTTAGAGAAGTTTCTTTTAAGTGAATTGCAGGGCAAATAGCAATAATCTGCTCTAAGTTACTTTCTAAGCGAGCATTTTCACAGGCTAGTTTCAGAGCGATATTGCCACCGAGAGAAAAACCAACAACCGTAAGGGGTGAATGAGAGAATGTTTTTTTTAAATATCGAATGACTTCCTCAATATCAGAGCCCAAACCTCCATGGTAGCTTTTTTTTGCTAAACCAATTCCTGAGCCTGATCCTCTTAAATTCATACGAATAACCTTTACTCCACAATCGATCATTTTATGAGCTAAACGCTTTAAATAACTCGATTCATGAGATCCAGCAAGTCCATGAATTAAAATGACTGTAGCAGAACTCTGTTTCCAATTTTTAGGGGTGGAAATTTCTAAAGCAATTTTATCTCCATCTTCTAGTAGAATAGGTACAGATTGGGAAAGGGGATTAGGACAAGGAGAGTGATAGCAGCCAACAATCGTTTGAATATGGGCATTTTTAAGAAGTTTATGAGGATGAAAAGCAAGAAAAGTCATAACAAGAAAATAAAACTCCGGATGCTGGATTCGAACCAGCGACCAATTGATTAACAGTCAACTGCTCTACCGCTGAGCTAATCCGGAATAAAAGAGACATGATTCTAGTGTATCTTCAAAATATATTGCAATCATTTATCTTGTTAAAAAAATATTCAGAATAGTCCTTCTAATCAATTCACCTTTCAATAGATAGATATTTTTTTAAAATATTAGCTTTTATCGAAGGTCCCTTTTGGGGATTTAATACGTTTTCTTCACTTTTTGAGAAGGAGATTTCTTTTTAAAATTATTCAAAGCCTTTCTAAAAAGGCTAGGATTTTCTAATTTTTCAGGTTCTGAAATCTTAAAAAATTCATCTAAAGAAGATGTCTGATTGTCCTTATGAATAAAAATTCTTTTCAAAAGATCAAATGGAAGTAAAGGAAGTCCTCGAATAAGGTCCGTTAGACCTGTAATAGTTGCAAATTGACGGATCATGACCTGTGAGACAAGGGTCGCAAGTTCTGCAGCATTCACCGGGTGTCCTTTACCAATATCGTAGAGCACAAGTTTAGGTATAGGCTTAAGTGTTCTATAACTTCCTGCTGTTAAAGTAGGGTGTCGATAGGTAAAAGTAAGATTTTCAATCACCAGTTTTTTGATGACCACTCCTTTTGGATTCAGTCCATCTGCACGCTTTTGCTGTGCTCTAGCACTCATATTTTGAATAATTGTTTTCCAATTACTTGAAGAACCTGTGACATTATAAATATCAATAAAAAATTCAACGTGATCAAAGTAAAGCTCTTCGATAATAACGGGTTTAGAAAAGAAACTTCTTAAATTAAGTTTAACCTCAAGAACTTTTGACTTAACAGCATGGACAATTTTTTTGTCAGAAGCTGGAGGATTCCTAATCGCTACATTTTTTCCACTAACTCTTGATAAGGTTAGAGAAATATCTACATCTGCTACAGAAGTGGGATTGTTTAATAAGTGGGTAAGAGCATAGCTAGTCATTGGGACCCGATAGCTCCATATAAATATGCCACAGCCTATAAGAATGATAACTAATACGTAAAACAGAGTTTTTAAAAGGCCAAACATAAAGTCCCTAAAAGGGGTTAGGTATATGTAAAAATATGTGGCTTAATCCAAATTTATTTTCAAGATAATTTCCTAACGCTTTGGGGCCCACTTGTTCTGTGTTATAATGCCCAAGAGCTAAGAAATTAATTTTTTCTTCGTGTGCAATGTCCCAAATAGGCTCGTCAAATGATCCAGTAATATAACAATCCACTTTGGCTTC
>JAJACV010000041.1 GCA_022601335.1 Chlamydiota bacterium
ACTTTCTATATTGCTAAATAGATTTTTTTGAGTTTTTAGAATCACTTTTAGTTCTATATCCTCTTTTACTTCTCCTTCCCATTCATAAAGGGAATGCACATTTGGAATAATATTTGCACATGCGATCCATTTCTTTTCTAAAAGCTCTTTAACAATACTTCTTGCTTCTTCTAAAAGATTTGTTGTCCAAAAAATATAAATTATATTCATTGTAATTCAAGGGGAGTTAAATAAGCATTTGGAAGCATTCGCAAATCAACTACAAGATTTTTAGGCAAGTTCATAGCTTTTAAGTCTAAAAAATTCATAAGCTCTTCTTCATAATTATTTTTAGAAAGCCGTATATATCGAATATAAGACTCCCCTCCTAAAGTTTCATAGAGAGTGAGGACTATTTCTTGTTTACCTAAACTTTCAGAGCTTAACTTTGATAAGTCTATCTGATCAATAAAAACTCCTTTATGTAGATTGAGGCGAGCAATTAGTTGGTAAATCTTCAAGGCGAGCTCCATCTTTTCATGCTCTATTTTGCCATAGGTAAAAGGATCAATTTTTATCCCTAAATATATTGTAATCAGAACTTTCGGTGTATAGTAAGGAGTGAGAGGGAAAATAACTCCTTCAGAGTCCATAACTGTATTTGTATAATCCCCTAAGTAGGCTATGGGCTCTCTCACTTCATAATCTACTTCAATCGTATTTGGTTTTATTTTAGTTACTCGAGCTGATGAAATAACTCCTGTACTAAGCAGAAGTTGTTCGGCTCTTTTTGTGTCAAAAGCAAATAAGTTTTGAGGGTGATCAATAGAGAGGTCTAAAATTTCGGACAAATAAACCGTTTTAAGTGCTTCTTTAACAGGCCCTTTTTGAATAATTTCTTTTATTTGATAACGTTTTTGAATTTTATAAAGACTTTTCTTTTCGTTTCGTAGATTAATAAAAAGTAGAGGCAACCCTGAAAAAACTAAAATAGAAGCAAAAATACTTAAGAAAGCATAAAGAGGCTTAACTTTTTTACTCAGTGACATATTGGATAGATTTAGCTAGTACAAGAGCTTTAAGGTTCACTTTTTTATTTAATCGATAATTATATAATCCATGAATGACCATTTGATCGATAATTTCATAGGGAGTGAGTCCATATGCTTTCAACATTCTAGGAAAAAGGCTCTTAGACGTGCATCCAGGAATAGGATTTGCTTCAGAAAAAATAAGATCCCCTTTTTTATCTATAAAAAAGTCAATTCTAACAAAACCATTTCCTCCCATTGCCTCATAAACTTTTTTAGCCATTAACTGACTCTTTTCAATTTCTTTAGGCTGAAGGTTTGCCTGAGGAATCTTCTCGATAGGATCACTACTATATTTTGCTGCGTAGTCATACTGCCTACGGTTTGATTTAATTTCACCAGGTCTAGGACATATAAATTTTTCTCCATCTAAAATGCATATTTCAAGTTCTTTCCCAATGATTTTTTCTTCGATCAAAACGGTGTTCTCTATTTCCAAAACGTTTTGGATTGCTTTTGTCAAACTTTTATCATCGTAAACAAATGAAACGCCTAAACTTGACCCAACACAAACAGGCTTTATTACCATTGGAAAAGGTATCTGTTGTTTTATTTTTTGAAGGCATTTTTTGTTACTACTAAACCAGTTCTCACTTGTAACTGACATAGATTTTGCAACTTTAATGCCAGCTTTTTCCATCACCGCTTTTGTCCAGACTTTGTTCATTGTTAAAGAACAACTCATGTAATGGGGTCCTATATAAGGTTTTTTAAGCGTATGCAAAAAGCCTTGTATCATTCCATCTTCACCATGGGGCCCATGTAAAACTGGAAAAAGGATATCACAGGATTTAAGTTCCTCAAAAATTGAAGAAGACAAGGCTTCCTTATTACTGTTTTTTTCTCCTTCACGCTGCCAATTTCCCTCTAGGTCAATTCTAAAAATCACCGGTTCGTATAAATTAGAATCTAATCCTTCAAGAAAAAACTTCGATGAAATAAGAGAAATATAGTGTTCGGAAGATCTAGAGCCACAAATAACGCCTACCTTGAGTTTTACAGGTTGTTGTTTTAGTTTATTTAGGACTTCTGAACCTACATAAGTAATATCTCCGGCTCCCAGAGTCACGACTACATCATGAGGCTTCAATTTTTTTAATAAAGCATCGCTTAGTTGATTTCTTGGAATATATTCCGTTGGAACCCATGAGTTTTCTTGTATTTCCTTAGCATAGGAGTCTATTTCAAAGTCTTTCAGTGGCTCTTCTCCAGCTGAATATACATCCGTAAGAATAACTTGAGAGCATTTGCTAAAAGATTTAGCAAATGCTTCTTTGAAATACTTCATTCTTGAGTAGCGATGTGGTTGAAAAATGGCTACGACATTCCTTTGAGGAAAAGATTTTCTAAGACTTTTTAAAGCATATTGAACTTCAGTAGGGTGATGAGCATAGTCATCGATAAATTGGATATTTTGACAACACCCTATGCGTTCGCCTCTTCTTTTAACTCCCTTAAAAGACTTGAGAGCAGCTCTTATTGCTAACTCATTTAATCCTAGCTGAGTACAAAGTCCAAAGACAGCTACTGCATTGGCTGTATTTTGTTTTCCACCCATTGAAAGCTCAATATCAACATATTTTTTCCCTTGGAAATCTAAAGAGAAATAACTTTTCCAGCCATCTTGCCTAAAAGAGAGAATTTTCAAGTCACTTTCAGGATGAAATCCATAGCTAAATCCTTTGGGGCTAAGACCTCTTAAATTGGGACAATCCATGCACCAAAAAAAAGCCTGCTCATTTTTAACTTGGCTAATATATTGGCTAAAGCACTCTTTAATATGAGCTAAGTCTTTGTAATAGTAGTCTAAATGATCTTCTTCTAAATTGGTAACAATCGAACCATAGGGGTGATATCTAAGGAAAGATCCATCACTCTCATCAGCTTCGAGGACGAAGTAATCTCCTTCACCTTTTTGACTATTCGATTGTTGGTCAATAGATATTCCACCTATTACATAGGTGGGGCTCTCCCCTGCATGAGAAAGAACATGTGTTAACAGTGCTGAAGTAGATGTTTTTCCATGAGTACCTGTAATAGAAAGACTTTTATAAGGCTGCATAAGGTAATTCAAAAGTTCTGATCGGTGCCAAAGAGGGCATTGAAGAACCTTAGCTTGTTCAAACTCGGGGTTAGTTGCAGAGATTGCAGTACTATAAACAACGGTGGTTTCTTGAGTTCTTATATTTGATTTAAGATGATTTTTGTAGAGGACGATGCCTTCTTGTTCAAGCTGCCTAACATTGACAGTTTGAGACAAATCACTTCCAGAAACTGTTTGATTCTGAGCTATGAGAAGTCGAGCGAGAGCGCTCATTCCAATTCCTCCGACTCCTATGAGGTGAAATTTAGGTTCTTTCATCTACATTTATCTCTCTTTTAATAAATTTCAAAAAACTAGGATCTGCTGTTTGCTTTTTATACATTTTCATGCTTTTCATGTACTCCTCTCGAATATTCTCAGTTAGCAAATTTTGAACAAACCTTCCCAACAAATTATCATTTATATCTTTTTCTAACAATTTTATTCCTCCTCCAACAACCTGTTGCATATAGTCAGCATTGTGTTCTTGATGGTTAGAGGCATAAGGATATGGAATTAGTAAAGCAGGTACTTCAAACTCTATAAGCTCAGCAATTGTACTTGCTCCTGCTCGACTCACAGCACAATCCGCTGCTTTTAGAATAATGGACATTTCTGAGTAAAATGGTTTAACAAAAGAGGTCACATTAAAGGATTCATATCGCTTTTGAATTTCAAGAATATCGGCATCTTTTCCAGCTAGGTGTATCACTTGAAAGTTTCTTTGTTTTATTTCATCCAAAGAAGCGAGAAACGCTTTATTGATACTTTGAGCTCCCTGTGAGCCTCCAAAAATGAGAACTGTTAACATCAAAGGATGCAGATGTAAGATTTTTCGAGCATCTTCTTTTGCAATAGAGTTTTTTTTATAAAACCTAAGAGGCATTTCTACTCTTTTATTTTTCTGAGGAAAGTAAGGTTTTGTAGATGAATAGTGAGACAAAAGAGCGCGAGCTCTTTTTACAAAAAGACGATTCACTTTTCCAATCTGAACATTTTGCTCATGGAGATAGAGAGGCACTTTTAAAAACATATTGGCTAGAAGAGTCGGCAGAGTATGATAACTTCCAAAGCTAATAAGAAAGTCTGGCTTATATCTTTTTATAAGGCGGTAGCTTTGAAGAGCTCCTCTAAAAATTTTGAACCCTCCTTTTATAAGGCCTTTTCCTTTTTTTAAAGAGCTCGCTTTAATTTCTACATACGAAAATTTTGGGGCATTAAAAAAAGTATTTTTTGAAAGGTCAGAGCCAACGAAGAGCACTTCAAAGCCTTCTGATAAAAGCTGCGTGGCTAAAGCCTGTGCAGGGAACAAATGTCCCCCAGTGCCACCTGCTGCTATTAAGATTTTTTTAGCCATAAAAGAGATTCTTCTTGAGGTTGAGTTTTTGCAATATTGAGTACAAGAGTCACCAAAATCATATTCGCTAAAAGAGAACTCCCTCCTTGGCTAAAGAAGGGCAAATTTAACCCTGTACTTGGCATTAATCCAGATACAACTGCCAAATTTAAAAAAGCTTGAAGGCATAGTGAAAAAGTAAGTGAAGCACCTAGTATAGCGCCTTTTACATCTTTGACCTTGAGTGCAATGGAAAAGCCCAAAAAACCTATGAACATATAGAAAAAAATTAACGTACTCATTCCTAAAAAGCCCATTTCTTCGGCAAAAATAGCTGCTATATAATCGTTTTGAGCTTCTGGCAAATAATTAAGTTTTTGAATACTTTTCCCAAGCCCTCTCCCTAGAACACCTCCTGATCCAGTGGCAATTTTAGATTGAAACGGTTGATGGCCTCTCCCTAGCAAATCTTGTTCTGGATGCAAATAACTTTGAATGCGGGCTTGAATATAGGGCACTTTAATAACAGCAAAGGTACCCATTATTGAAAAAATTAAAATTGGCCAAAGCCACCATTTATACGACACACGACTTAAGAAGAGTAAAATGATGAAGGTTGCCCCGAGCATGGCTGTTAAGCCATTAGAGGGCTCAATCATTACGAGTACCAGAGGAACTAAAATGAAAAGAAAAATCTTAAATAGGTCTGTAGAAGAGCGATTTTCTCCAACAATTTTTTGAATAAAAAAAAGAGGAAGAACTACTTTTACAAATTCAGAGGGTTGCCCAACAAAATTACCGATGACAATCCATCTTCGTGCACCGTTGACACACCTACCAATACCGGGTACAAAGACCATAAGTAGCGTAATAATTACTAGAAAAAGTAAAAGAGGGCTTATTTTTATCCACTCTCGATAATCCACATACCAAAAAGGTAAACAGATGATAACTCCAACACCAAAGTTAAATAATTGTCGAATTAAAGCATTATGAGTTTTATGAAAAAGATTTTTTTCGAGTGCATCTGCAGAGCTTGCATTGAAAACCATAATAAGGCCTAAAACAAAAACACAGAGGACACATATAAACAGAGTGAAGGATTGCCAGGTATGTTTTTTTTCCAATTCAAACCTCAACGAACAAGTAGAGTATCCCCAGGCTGCAATCGATTTGCGCTATCGCTGCTCATATGATTCATTTTTAATAAATCACTTACTTGCATATTGTGATTTTTTGCAATTTGCCAAAGAGTGTCTCCACTTTTAACTACATATTGCTTAGCAACAGTCTTATTATTTTTTGAGCTTTCATCGTGTGTTTTAGAAGGAATAAGTAACGTTTGCCCAATGCGCAGTTGAGTAGAAGTCAAGCTATTGATCTTCATAATTTCATCTACTTTTGTATTATTCTCCCGAGCAAGTTTATCTAAGTAATCCCCTCTTTTAACTGTAATTTGGATATGAGTATCCTTTGGGGGTTCAACCTCTTTTTTGATAACTACAGAAGGTGGTATTGGGATACTTGGTTTCTCAAATTCCGCTATTTGAGTTGGCATTGTTGGTTTATCTAATTGTTTTTTTGAAGGCGTAAAAGAGCTTTCTTTTACGACAGTTCTTTGCACATCTTCGATATTAATGGAAGGAGATTGGGGTACAGCTGGCGACACATTTTTTGAAGAATAAGACAAATCATCTTTTTTAGTTACAGCGGTTGCAAATAAGATGACAAGTAGGCATGCGTTTATTAAAACTGCAATAATAATAGTATCCCTACGACTCATACTCGCTCTCCTTCTAGTTGATTCACTATCTTTTTAAATTCATTCCCTCTGTGCTCAAAGTTTTGAAACATATCAAAACTAGAAGCAGCTGGAGACAAAAGAACCGTATCATTGGGTTGACTATTTTGATAGGCTAATTTAATAGCATCTTCCAAACATATACATTCTTCGACATTAAAGTGAGGACTAAATAGTTGATACATTTTACTTCTTGATTCGCCTATCAAACAAATTTTTTTTACTTTATTCATAAAATAAGGAACAAGTAATGAAAAATCAAGTTCTTTATCTTCTCCACCCATAATCATAATAAGTGGTTCACGAAAAGAGGTCACAGCTTTGATGACAGATTCAATATTAGTAGCCTTGCTATCATTATAAAATTTCACCTGTTTAACACTTTTGACAAACTCGCATCTATGAGGCAAGTTGTTAAAACTTTTCAAACCGTGGAGAATATCTTTGTTTGTTACACCAAAAGATTTCGAAACGGCGATAGCTGCCGAGAAATTGAGCTTTTCAAAGGGACTTATGTATTTAAACGATTCCTTGATTTTTTCATCTATCTCATCTAAAAAATGATCCAAAAAATCATTAAAAAAATAGACTGATTTGAATTGAAGAAATTTGGACCAATTTGCTTGTAGAGATTTCTCAATAAAAAAGCTGGCTTTTGATTTTAGGGCTTTTTGCATTAAAAATTTAGCTTCAGCGTAGCGCTCCATTGTTTGATAGCGGTCAAGATGATCAGGAGTCAGATTAAGAAACAGGCCTAAATCAATACAAGGAGTTTTCAAAGCTTCAAGTTGATAGGAACTTAACTCCAGTACTAAGATTTCATCTGTTAAGTTATCTATTGCTGAAGTAATTGGAATGCCTATATTTCCTAGAGAAAGGGCTGGTTTATTTGCTGTGTTGAGAAGGTGAGTAATTAATGATACAACGGTTGACTTACCATTTGTTCCAGTCACAGCAATACAGGGGTTTTTGATTTCACGTGCCCCAAGCTCTATTTCACCCACTAATGGAATCGATTCTTTTAGTGCAGCTTGAAAAACGGGATGAGAGCTTTTGATACCAGGAGAATAAACAACGCTACTTATCTCTTTGAAATTAACTTGATTAATAGAAGAGTAAACTTTACATGGAAAGTTTTTGTTTCCTGCTCCGTCGTCAAAGCCCGTTACGATGGCTCCTCTTTTTGATAAAAAAGAAACCATAGCACACCCACTTAGACCCATGCCAAGCACTAATATTTGTTGATTTTGATATTTTTTTGTCATTGAAACTTAATAGAAATAATACCAATTATTGAAAGCAAAAAACCAATAATCCAGAATCTCATCACCACTTTTGTTTCGGGCAGGCCTAAATATTCAAAATGATGATGAAGTGGAGCACACTTAAAAATACGCCGCTTATTTCTAAGTTTAAAACTTCCTACTTGCAAAATTACCGATAGGGCTTCTGCTACAAATATCCCTCCAATAATGATTAATAGAAGCTCTTTTCTCAATAAAATAGCAGAAACACCTAAAATTCCTCCTAAAGGCAAGGACCCTGTATCCCCCATAAACACTTGAGCTGGATAGCTATTATACCATAGAAAACCTAAACAGCCTCCAACTAATGCTGAAAGATAAATAGCAATTTCTCCACTGCCCTCAACATAAAGAATGTTCAGATACTTTGAAATTTGAAAGTGATTAGATACAAATGCAATAATAGCGAGGCTACTAGCTACCATAATTAAGTTCCCAGCTGCCAAGCCATCAAGTCCATCTGTCAAATTCACTGCATTAGAAGAGCCGCTTATCACTAAAAACCAAAGTAGTGCTAAGAGCAGTACAAAAGCCCCTGAAAAGTGGATAAGAGGTCCTTTAATAAAAGGAACATAGAGCCAAGAAATATATTCCCCATACTTTTGAGAAAAAGGGCCTAGTAAATAGAATGACAGTAAGACAGCAAAAATCAATTGGCACAGTATTTTCTTTTTTCCCGAAAGACCTTTGGAATTTTTATACTTAATCTTTAAAAAATCATCGATAGCACCAAGCGTACCTAAGATCAAGGTTACTAGTGCTAGAATAATTGTAAATGGGTGAGATAAATCCATCCAAAGCAAAAGAGAAATAAACATAGAAAATAAGATTAAAATACCCCCCATAGTGGGTGTATGCTCTTTATTTTGATGTAATTCTCCTAAGACTGGACATTCTTCTTTACGAATAGTCTGTCCAATTTTCAGTTCATAAAGTTTTTTGATAAATACTTTCCCATATAAAATAGTAACTAAAAGAGAAGTGAGAGCGCTCAACCCCATTCTAAAAGAGTAAAATTCAAAAACTCTTGGAATATGAAAATAATTATTTAGGTAGTTAACTAAGAGTAATATCATGGACCAATCTATCTAATGCACGCTTTCTAGATCCCTTGATAAGGACAGCATCATTTTTTTGTACGAGTTTAGAAACATAAGAAAGCAGATGTGGATAAGATAAAAAAAGAGCCCATTTTTTTCCACTGTTTCTGCAAAGAGGAATCATTACGTGCATTTCAGAGCCAAATCCCACTAAAATATCAGCGTGCTGAAGAGCCAGTTCAGTAATCTTTTTATGATTCGTCTCAGAGTAAGCCCCTTGCTCAACCATATCAGATAAAATCGCAATTTTTCTTCCTCCATGATGTGGCAAACTCATAAGGGCATTCTCTACGGATTCAACACACGAGTTATAAGCATCGTTTAAATAAGTTATACCTTTGTGTGAGATCAAGTTCATTCGATTGGCTGGGAATTCAATTTGTTGAATTTGCTTTTGCAATACAGGTATTGGCACTTCAAAAAAATCTGCTAGTGCCAGAGCAAATAGAAGATTAATTCTACTTTTTACATCAAATAGAGGCGGTTTAAAAAAGCCTTTGAGTTGACCTTTTTTATAGAAAAAAAAGAGTTTATTCTTCTCTTCTAGGAAATAATCTGCTTGAGGACATTTTAGCGAACAAGATTTCTTGGCTATTTTTCCAGAACATGCGGCTAAATCAGCAAAAGGCATGTCCGGCGTATAAAAACCTAAAGTCGTTTTAGGGTGAGAGAAAATTTTACATTTTTCTTCTGCTAGCTTCTGAAAAGTTGCAAAAGCTTCGAGGTGGACGTGAGCGATCTGTGTTAGCACAGCTATATCTGGTGGAGCAATATCGATAAGCTTATTTAGCTCACCCGGTTGATTCATACCCATTTCCAGTAAAAGATGCGAATGAGGCTTCTTCGTATTTAGGATTGTTAAAGGGACTGTAAGTTGACTATTATATGAAAGAGGCGTTTTGTATATATCGAGTGTGTTTTTCAGTAATGTATAGGCAAAATCTTTAGTAGATGTCTTCCCAATGGAGCCAGTTATCGCAATCACCACAGGTTTCCATGATTCAATGATTTTTTTTGCCATTTTTTGTAGAGTGAGAGGGACATTTTCTACTTTGATTAAAACTAGATTTTTGTGTGTTTTGGTATAGCTTTTTTCAACAAGGGCAACAACAGCTCCTGAATTCTCGGCATCTGCTAAAAAACGGTGCCCATCTACTTTTTCGCCTTTAATGGCTACATAGAGACTTCCAGGTTTTACATCTTTACTATTCAAAGTCCAGTTGGTTATTGGCTCTAATACAGAGGGATGTAAATCAAATAGGGGGGCAATAATCGATGCGTACCACATAAAAATAAGGAGTTAAGACTTTAGAGCCAAAATTTGGTTGTAGGTTTCTTTAATTTCATCTTGGGGAAAAGAAGACCACCAACTTTTGTAGTCTTTAAGCACTTTATCAATAAGGTGCCCTTTTTTCTTTTCATCCTTTTCGGAGTGAATCACTTCAAGAATTTCACAGGGATATAATTTTTCTAAAGCTAAATGCTCTATTTCAGATGGAATAACTGAAATGATCATAAGCAGTTGAGAATTCCTCATGGCATTTAGCCCACTTTGACAATAAAGAATCCAAATAGAATATGGAATTCTCTCTTTTTTCAGAGCTTTTAATAAGGCTTTCCCTTGGTGACAGTGTAGACACTCAAACAAAATTTTTAAATTATCCTCTCGTTCATTGATATCTTGAAACGCTTTCAAAAATAAATCTTTTAAAAGATCGCCTGAGAGAGATTGTAGAAGATAATTTTGAAAAAAAAGTTCGATAGTACCTAGGTCTTCGTCTTCTGTAAAAAAGCTTGCGTACTTCTCTCTCTGCTCGTGATTTAAAATCAGTATCCAAAGCTCTTCTACACTAAAGTATTTTTCGTATTTTTCTAAATGATGAATAAACCAAGATTGCTCGTCCATTGGATGCATTTTTTTTTTGACTTTGCCTTCTTGGATACATTGTTCAAATTCATTGTTGCTTTTTCTATAGAGAGCCAGTAGACGTTGGTACAAATTTTTCAATTTTTCTTCTAGAATAAGTTTTTGAATAAAAATAAATTTTTTGGTGCTTTGCTTAGAATATTGATGGGTATGTAAATTCCATGGATCAGAAAAAAAGGAAGCGTTTGAAAAATCAGAAAAATAATTCCAAATAGACTTCTTTCGTCCTAAAGTTGCTTTCATAATTGTATTTGGTTAGTCAATATTAGGTAAGACTAAATCAAAAATACAATTTCTTGGCAAAGGTTTTAAAAAATAGTGCCACAAAAGGTTAAATAAACTGAATGGATTGAATCAAATCTAGAGCTGAGAACAGGCACTCGCGACCAATATTGAGTTTTTTTGAAACTCTTTCCTCTGCCTGTTGGATATTATAGGTTGTCAAAACACCACAAAGAATAGGAGTTTCAGTTTCAAGAGCCACTTGTTGGATGCCTTGTATAGTACTCTCTGAAATATATTCAAAGTGAGCTGTCTCTCCCTTAATAACAGCACCTAAACACAAAATGGCATCATATAGCTTTGTTTTTGCTAATTTTTGAGCAACGAGAGGAATTTCAAAGGCACCTGGCACAAAATATGTTTTGATTTGAGAGGGATCTCCACCTGCTTCTAATAGAGCTTGCTCCGCTCCTTTTTGCAATTTTGTTGTAATATCAAAGTTAAATTTACTTTGAACAATTGCAAACTTTAAACTGGGAACATCTATTTTAGAAAAATCATACTGCACTTGATCATCAGACATCAATAAAATGCCCCATTTTCAGTTGCTTTGTTTTAAGATAGTCTAAATTTTCTTTGGTAGGAGGTAAAGAAACAGGAACTCTTTCGACTATTTCTAATCCATATCCCGATAAACCTCTGTATTTAGCAGGATTGTTTGTTAAAAGTCTAATCGTTGTAATTCCCAAATCCACTAAAATTTGAGCACCTACACCATACTCTCTTGAGTCAGGCTTAAACCCCAGTTCAAGATTTGCTTCCACTGTGTCAAGCCCCTTATCTTGGAGACCATAGGCATTAAGTTTATGTTTTAAACCAATCCCCCTCCCTTCATGCCCTCTTAAGTAGACTAACACTCCTTTACCTTCTTTATCTATTTGCTCCAAAGCATAATTTAACTGAGCACCGCAATCACACCTCTTGGAACCAAAGATATCTCCTGTTAAACACTCTGAATGAACTCGAACAAGCACATCTTTTTTCCCACTCACATCTCCTTTTACAAATGCTATATGCTCGATATTATCCAAAGTAGACGTGTATGCATAAGCGGTGAAAGAACCAAATTCAGTAGGGATAACAGCCTGTGAAAAACGCTTAACTAATTGCTCTTTTTGGCTTCTATATCGAATGAGTTCTGCTATTGTAACTACTTTCAAATTGTGTTGATCTGCAAACTTAAGTATTTCATTTTCTTTTGAAACACTCCCATTTTCATTTACGATTTCACTTAAAACAGCCGCAGGCTTTAGTCCTGCTAAAACGGTTAAATCTACAGCCGCCTCTGTATGCCCTGATCTTTTTAAGACTCCACCTTCTTTATATCGCAGAGGAAAAATGTGCCCAGGTCTTAGTAGTTCATCAGGCTGTGTTTTGGAATTGATTAATGCTTGAATGGTTAATGCACGATCTCTCGCAGAAATTCCAGTTGTTGTTTTATGTTTATAATCCACTGACACTGTAAAAGCAGTTTGATGTCTTTCCGTATTTTTTGAAACCATGAGTGGTAGTTCTAGACGATCTAGAGTTTCTCCTTTAAGAGAAACACATAAGATACCACTTGTATAGCGAATCATAAAAGCAATATTTTCTTCTGTAGCTTTTTCTGCAGCCAAAACGATGTCGCCTTCATTTTCACGAAACTCATCATCAACTACGATGACTGGTTCCCCCGATTTGATTGCTTCAATAGCTTCTTCTACAGCCTTAAAGTTCATAGTACCTCATTTTTTTGGCATGCAATGTTTTCTAAATACTTGCAAGCGTACTTTGCAAAAATATCTATTTCAAGGTTCACTGGATCTCCTGGTTGAATAGAGCCAAAAATAGTTTTTTTGAGTGTATGGGGAATGAGAGCTACTTTAATTTTTGAGCCTTCAATATGAGCAATAGTAAGACTCACTCCATTTAATGCAATAGAGCCTTTCTCTACCAGATAGTTCTGCATTGAATCAGGAATTTCAATCCAAATTTCATCTCGCTCACGATCTATTTTCTGTACAAGTCCTAATCCATCAATATGTCCTTGAACAAAGTGTCCCTCAATACGAGCTCCTACCTCCATGGCTCTCTCAATATTAACTTCATCTCCTTCCACTAGAAGACCGAGATTTGTCTTTTGCAGCGTTTCATTAACTACATCAAATGTACTTAATCCTTTTTCCCAAGCTGACTGGGTTAAGCACACTCCATTGATAGAAATGGATCCTCCCAATGAGGGTTTATCAAAAAGTTTGAGACTTTCAATAGTCATAGACAACACATAGTCCTTGTTAACTATAGCTTCTATAACACCTATATCCTCTACTATTCCCGTAAACATCCAACCTCCTAGAATGTATAATCCAGTCTAATATCTTTGCCTAGTCGAAGCATTTGGTTTAAATGCATCCTAATTGCGTCATCAATACTTTCCAATTTTAGCTTAGAAAAAAGAGACACTCCTTCTGCACCTAACAAGCAAGCGCCCATATAGAGAACGAGTTTATTTACGAGGTTCTCTTTAATTAAAGAACTAAACAGCTGAGATCCACCCTCAACCATGAGTTGCAAAACACCTTTTTGCCCTAAAACAACGAGAGCTTGCTTTAGATTAATCCCTTGTCCATCAGAAGCGAGTTCTAAAAATTCCACTTCACAACCATGGTCTCTCCACGCTTTTACCCGATCTGGCAAAGCTGCCTTTGTTGTTAAAACCAGAGTCGGAGCCAATGAAGTATCAAAGAGATCACCTTTAGGTTCCACTTTACCTGTTGTATCCACAATGACTCTCAGGGGAGGCTGAAAACTTGTAAAATCCTCCAATCTAACTGTCAATCGAGGATGATCTTCGAGCACTGTATTTGTTCCGACTAAAATAGCTTGTGACCTCGCGCGCATTTTATGAACATCTGCTCTGGCTTCTTTTCCGGTAATCCAAATGGAAGTTCCATTTTTAGCAGCAATTTTGCCATCCATACTAATGGCTGCTTTTAATACACAATACGGAAGCCTGGTCTCTCTATGGTGTAGATAAGGTTTCAAAACAGCCGTCACTTCTTCTTTTAAAATGCCAATCTCTACTTCAATGCCAGCCTCTTGAAGCTTCGCGACTCCTTTTCCACAAACATTAGGATCCGGATCAAGAATTCCAATGACCACTTTTTGAACTCCTGCTTGAATTAAAGCTTCGGTACAAGGAGGCGTTCTTCCGTGCATGGGACAAGGTTCAAGTGTTACATAGACCGTGGAATCTATAGCTTTTTCTTTAGCTATTTTGAGTGCTTGAATTTCAGCATGATCTCCCCCATAGGCTTGAGTATGACCTTCCGCAATAATTTCGCCATATTTAACAATAACACAACCTACCCAAGGATTTGGAGGTGCAATCATTCTAGCTTTCGAGGAAGCCTCAAGAGCCTTTGACATAAAAAATGCCTGTTTCTGGCTGATACTTGCCACGGACATTATTGAATCCTTAAGTTAGGGATCATACTAATTTGAAGAGTATTATAAGGATTCAGGTTTTGACACTCAATGAATTATTCTAGGTCAGTAAATTCAATTTTTTAATTGAATAACTAAACAGCTATTTTTTTTGATTTGTTATTTTAAAGTTTTTTTTTGTTTTTTGATTTGAGAGATGTGAAAGAAATTTGAAGTTTCCTCCAGATTAGAAGAGTGTTTTGAAAAATTGGCTTTAGCTGTTAATTCGTGGAAAGGATCTACCCCCCGTCTATCTTCTGATTCAGCTACATCAGAGATTAACCAACTTTTTGTTCTCGTGCCAAAGTGAATATCAAAAGCTAAGTAGACTTGCTCTATAGCTTCTCTATTTGCAATTTCTTTTTGCTCCATATCACTTGGATACAGAATAAGGTCTCCTGGCTGGGGATTAAACCGAGCAAGTAAATGGTTGTCGGTATTTTTTTTATAAAAAAAAAGCCCCTCACGACTTTCTCCAGGGTCTACTTTACCCTTTAAGCAATAACATCCTGAAAAAAGGGCATCATTTTGGGCATGCTTCATCTCGTGAAATTCAGAATTTCTAATGGAGGCCCACACAGAAAGTGTGAGCAATTTTGGATCTAGACCTAAATTTAGACTATACGTCAGAATTTGAGGTAAAAGTTTTTTGAACAATCTTCGAATCTGGGGATATATCAGAATATCTGCCTTAGAAACCCAATTATTTTCTAAATCCACCCCTCTCTTTTCTAATAAATTGCTTTTTTGAAGCTCTTTTACAAGGAGATAAATTTTCTCCCTTTGAGAGTCAGGTAAATGAGTTGTCCAAACTGTGTGATTGTCACGTGCAATGCTTTCAACCCTTTCTAACCACTCCTTTTGATGATATTTTCTTCGATACCCTCGTCTAAGAAAAATAAGTAAAAAAATAAGAGCGAAAGAAAATACGACTACAACAAGATACAAATTCATAGTTTGCTCTTATTAAAAAAAAAAATATTTTGCAAATATATTTATTTTAGTCACATCCCGACAATTCGTTTTTTGTCATTCACTTGGGGAACTCTCTTGACTCGAAAGACCTCCATTCATTAAACTCTCGCCTCTCTATTCGGTGGCATAGCCAAGTGGTAAGGCCGGGGCCTGCAAAGCCCTTATCCCCAGTTCGAATCTGGGTGCCACCTAATTATACTTTTTTATAGCCTATGATTAATCTTGTTATCGCTCTTTTATCTGAAGCTCGGCCTCTTATTAACCACTACCAATTAAAACAGACTGAAAAAGAGCCTTATTCCATCTATGAAAATGACCAAATGCGCCTTGTCCTTTCTGGCATAGGCAAGTTAAATGCCGCTTGTGCAGTCACCTCTTTGATTCACTTACGACCGATTACCCAAGATGAATGTTGGCTAAATATAGGTTTAGCGGGACACCCCTCGTATCCATTAGGATCCGCTTGTTTAGTCTCAAAGGTCTCTGATTGGACTTTAAGGCGTGTTTTTTATCCTGCCTTTACTTTTGAGGCTCCTGGGAATAGAGCTCCTTTAATTTCTTTAGATCAACCTTCTCAAAATTATTTGGAAGACACTCTTTATGACATGGAAGCCTTTGGCTATTATTTTGCTGCCATCAAATACGTATTATCTGAAAAAATTCACAGTTACAAAATTATTTCCGATAATAAAAAAAATCCTTTTCATCAGATTACTAAAGAAAAAACGGAACACTATATTACCAACCACATTGAGCCAATAGACAAACTGATTCAATCTTTGAAACAACTCACGCCCAACTTAAAGCCTCATCCCGAGACCTCTTCCTTTTTAAACCATTGGCGTTTTTCTGAGACACAAAAACACCGCCTTAAAAGAGCTTTGAATGTTTTATTTCTCCATCATCCTGAAAAAGCTTCCTTTTGTGGTCTTAATTCAATTTCCTGTCCCAAAGAGCTTTTAACTATCTTAAATACAAACCTTCAAAAAGTCCCTCTATGATACAAACAATTTATATTGAAGAAGAGGTCTTAAACTATCCCAAAACTTTATCTATTTTAAACCGTTTTCCAAATGCACATCGAGTGACCTGTAATAGATACAGTGAAATTTTCAATTTAAAATCTCAGCAATTTAGGACACAAAAGAAAAAACCGTCTCTTATTCTAGCGAAGAAATATGGGGAGAAAATTTTAAAAGTGCCTGATGGCTACCATCTTGGGAAGCCTCACAATTATTACTTTTCACACATGTTAAATTGTCTATTTGACTGCCGCTATTGCTTTTTACAAGGAATGTATCGATCCGCCCATTATGTTGTTTTTGTAAATTTTTCTGATTTTCAATCAAACATTGAAGAGTTATCAAAAAAATTGACTGAAGAAGCTACTTTTTATTCAGGCTATGACGGCGATAGTTTAGCTTTTGAACATGTGACCGAATTTATTAGTGATTTTATTCCTTTTTTTAAAAGACTTCCCCAGCATGAACTTGAAATACGTACAAAAAGCGCCTCTATTCGCCCTTTTTTAAAGCATGCCCCCATGAAAAATATTATTATAGCCTATAGTTTAAACCCTAAATGGGTTGTTGAAAGGTTTGAAAATAAAACAGCTCGACTACATCAAAGATTAAAGGCTATTCAATCTCTTCAAAAAGCGGGTTGGCCGATAGGCCTTCGTTTTGATCCTATTATTTATCACCCTAACTGGAAACAAAATTACGCAGATTTTTTTGAGCAGGTATTTGAAAGCCTTGACCTTGATAAAATTCACTCAGTGACTTTAGGACCCTTTAGGTTACCTCAAACTATTTATAAGAGTATTCAAAGTCAATTCCCTGACGAGGCACTCTTTTTTCACGAGATAGACTCACAGCTAAACACAGTCACATATAGAAAAGAACTGGAGCATGAAATGCATCATTTTTGCGCCTCCAAAATTTTAGAAAAGCTACCAGAGTCACTCTTTTACCCTTCTTTATCTTCGGCATTATGAAAATCTTACTTACTGGAGCGTCGTCGGGTATCGGCGCCGAAACAGCAAAACTTCTTTTAAACCACGGCCATATAGTGATTGGACTGGCTCGTAAAAAAGCGCCTATTTCAAACTCTTTATTTACTTCAATTCAAGTAGACCTTTCTGACTTAAATAGACTTCCAGATTTTTTAATGAATCTTGCAAAGATACACCCAGACATAGATGCTCTTGTTTTGAATGCAGCTGAAGGACTATTTGGTCATTTGGAGCAATTCTCTTATTCACAAATTCAAAAGAACATAGATCTCAATTTAATCAGCCACATTTTTATCACTAAGGCTTTTTTGCCTCAAATGAAACGAAATCAAAACGGAACGCTCATTTACATGGGTTCTGAGGCAAGTTTACAAGGAAAACCTCAAGGTTCTCTTTACTGTGCGAGTAAATTTGCCCTACGGGGCTTCGTACAATCCATCCGACAAGAGTGTGCTAAAAACTACGTACGAGTCTGCCTAATTAACCCCGGAGCTGTTAAAACACCCTTTTTCAACAACCTTAAATTTATTCACGGAAGCTCTTCTGAAAACTACTGTCTTCCAGAAGAAATTGCTCAGTTAGTCGTTTCCCAAATAGAGACTCGTCAAGGACTCGTTCTTGAGGAAATCAATGTATCTCCCTTAAAAAAAGTGATTCAACCCAAAGCTTCAAATGGCACTCTTCAACAATAACTGCTAAATTTTTCACCTTTCTTATTGATATATATCCTTTTTTTTGCCTATTATGAAGGCTATTCACAGAAAAAAAAGACTAATAACCACTTATTTTAAGGAGCGAAACTATGTCTTCTCAAGCGAAAGAGATTATTTTTGAAGAGGAAGCTCGAACAAAGCTACTTGCTGGAATCAGTAAACTTGCTGATGCTATTTGTTTTACTTTAGGGCCTAAAGGACGTAATGTTGGATTAGAAAAGGGCTGGGGATCTCCTGAAATTACCAATGATGGAAACAGCATTGTTAAAGAAATTAATTTAAAATGCCAATATGAAAATATGGGTGTTGCGATGGCTAAGGAAGTCGCTTCTAAGATTAAGGAAAAAACAGGTGACGGCACAACGACAGGAACATTACTTCTCAGTGCTTTATGCCAGGAAGGAATGAAAACTCTGTCTTCAGGAGCGAGTCCTATTGCTCTTAAAAGAGGTATGGACCAGGCTTTAAAAGTTGTAGTTGCAGAGCTTGAAAAAAATGCCATTGCAGTCAAAGAATCTACTGATATTCAAAATATTGCATCTGCAGCTGCGTCAGGTAACGCTGAAGTCGGCGAATTTATCACACAGGCATTAAATAAAGTTGGCGCCTCTCAAGTTGTTTCTATTGAAGAGGGCAAAGCCACCCATACAGTTCTAGAGTTTGTTGAAGGGATGCAGTTTGACAGAGGATATCTAAGTCCTTATTTCTGTACTGATTCTGAAAAAATGCTTGTTGAAATGAAGTCACCATCTATTCTGCTAGTGGATAAAAAAATAAACTCCATTCAAGAGCTGCTTCCTATTTTGCAGAGTCAAGCATCTACTGGAAAAGAGCTTGTTGTTATTGCAGAAGATATTGATGGTGATGCACTTGCTACTCTAGTAATTAATAAAATTCGGGGAACACTTAAAGTGGTTGCTGTTAAAGCTCCTGGATTTGGAGATCGCCGAAAAGAGATGCTTCAAGATTTAGCTGTATTAACAGGTGCTACTGTTATTTCAGAAGAAACAGGTATGAACTTGAAAGATGCCTCTTCTGATTTACTGGGCAGTTGTGAGACAATTACAATTTCAAAAGAAGAAACAACACTTGTTGGTGGATCTGGAAAAACTAATGACATTGAAGCGAGAGCTAAGTTAATTGACAACCAAATAGAAAGTGCCACAAGCTCTTATGATATAGAAAAACTCCAAGAGAGAAAAGCTAAGCTTTCTGGAGGCGTTGCAGTCATCCGTGTTGGAGCCTCTTCTGAGCCTGAAATGAAGCAAAAGAAGCAGTTATTTGAAGACAGCTTAAACGCTACTAAAGCAGCCTTAAAAGAAGGGGTTGTTGCAGGTGGTGGAGTCGCTTTATTAAATGCTCGAAAAAATATATTAGACTTAAAGCTTCCTGAAGAAGAATTTAGTGGAGCTAAGATTGTACACAGCGCTTGCGCCACTCCTGTAAAACAACTTGCGACAAACTCAGGACTAGAAGGCCCTGTTATATTAGGTGAAGTTCTTAAAGCTAAAAAGAATTTCGGTTTTAATATGCTGACACAAAAGATTGAAAACCTTGTTGAGCAAGGAATTGTGGATCCTGCCGTTGTAGTTATTTCCTCACTAACCCATGCTGTATCGGTAGCCGGTGTTGTTCTGATTTCAGAAGCACTCATTGGTGATGCTCCTGAAGATAATGAAGACTAACTTTCAGTCACTTACTTTATAAAAAACGAGCCTTTCAAGAATTTCTTGGAAGGCTCTTCTTCTAACGTGGATTAAAGATAGCTCTATTTAATTCCTCTTTTAACAGGCCGCTTCTTACGAAAGTGGTTTTGTTTTTGCCTTTGGCTGAGCTCATAAATAGAAGTGCCTACCTTTAATAAATCTTTCATACTAGATGACATACAGAGAATAAGGCCATTTTTTGTAGAGACGAGATTAGGATTTTTGGACTCCTTTCTCTCAATATGCCTTACCTCTTTTATCACTTTTTTCTGTATTGACTGCATTTGACGACGATTTACTTTTTTCATAAAAACCTCTCTATTTTTTACTATAAAAATGTTTTTAATTAATTAAAAACATAAAATTGAATAATTTTATTATTATGAAAAAAATATTTTATTTTAAGTATTGGATGGAATATAGTAGATTCTTTGAATTTTAATACCATAGCACGCATGAAAATCGCACACCTCTCTGACATTCATTTTTTTAGAAACGATCTTGGGCTTTGCTCCTTTTTCTCTAAGCGACTTTTAGGTACTTTAAACCACTATTTGAACCCCAAGCGACATTCTATAAACTTCGACCTATTTGACTTGCCTAAATTTTTAAAAAAAGAGGGCGTCACTCACGTCATTATTACAGGGGACTTTACAACGACTTCCAGTATAAAAGAGTTTGCTTTAGCCAAAGAATTTATTAAAAGCCTTAAGGATCTAGGTTTTAGTGTTTTCTCTATCCCTGGCAATCATGACAAATACACACGCGATTCAGAAAAGAAAAAGAGATTTTATAAGTTTATAGAATCTCCGCAAGCTCTTGAAAAGGATGGACTTGCTTGTGAAGATCTAGGGGAGGGCTACAAATGTATTATGCTAGATACAGCGCTTGCAACCCCTCTTTGGTCATCTCAGGGCAGCTTTTCAAAGGACCTAGAGAACAAGCTTGAGGAGCTACTGAGTACTTTTCCTCTAAGCCAGCCTCTAATACTTGTGAATCACTTTCCTGTTATTAAAGGAGATTCCCCTGCAAGACACCAAATGCTCCGAAAGGAAGCCTTGAAAAGCCTTATTAAGCGTCACCCAAATATAATTCTTTTCCTACATGGGCATACTCACACTTCCGAGTTTACCTCAACAAACCCGTTGATGATAAATTGCGGGAGCCTGACTTTAACAGAAAATGGATCTTTTCACATTATGGATTTGACAGAAGGTTTTTTAGAGGTAAAGGCCTATCATTTCCAAGATGAGCACTGGGAAGTACGCGCGCATAAAACGTTTCCAACAACAAAAAACTCTCTTCGTTAAGAAGCCATTTCTTGAATCAGCCAAACGCTTTGACCAAAATTTAATAACATCCGAACGTGGATCACAGGTTGTATAGACGCGATGTCCAAACCCCATAATCTTTGCTTTATCCGTTAACATTTTCATTAAACCTTGCTCTGCCTCATCAGCAGTTTTAAATTGCTCAATTAAAGCCATTGCTGCTTCGTTAGCACCACCATGTAGTGGTCCACGTAAGGTGCCAATTGCGCTTGTAATACAAGAATAAAAGTCAGATAAAGTTGCAGCCGTTACGCGCGCTGCAAATGTAGATGCATTA
>JAJACV010000042.1 GCA_022601335.1 Chlamydiota bacterium
AATTAAAGCATATTAACGAAGAACTGAAAAAGGTTCTCAAAAAAAATAACCTTTAAAGGAGATTATAGTATGAACGTAAGTACAGCCCTTAATGCAGCATTTACTGTTGTTAGAGCTATAGATACAGCTACTCAAGCTGTAAAAAACAACCCACTTAAAACGGCTGCTTTTGTCACTGCTGTTGTTATTGGTGGTAGTGCTTTAGCTTATAATGCAGAGGCGGTTACTTTAGTTGCACAACAAGGTTTAGCCGCCCTTACTCAGCACGGTGAGCAAGCTTTTGCTGCTGTAAAGTCTACAGGCCTTACTCAGTACGGTGAGCAAGCTTTTGCTGCTGTAAAGTCTAAAGGATTGGATACAGTGAATGAATTAGGCCTCAGACCTACACTTGAGAATTTAGGTTTACTTAATCCTGAAGTAGTTAACAATGTTTGGAATTTGTTCGGCTTAATCTAAGCTAAAGTTTCAAAATAGTTTTTTGACAAAAGTCATCTAATATTAATTAGATGACTTTTTTATTTAAACACCTTTATAATAAATTAATAATTCGATTTTATAATTAAACCATGATAACTTTTAAAGGAAATTATATATATGCAAATCAACGTTGATTCATCCATTTTTAACCTACCCGGTGAAGCTTATTGGAATGCCGCTGTTAAAGCTGTAAAAAACAACCCACTAAAAAAAGCTGCTTTTCTAGCTGGTACTCTTGTTTTAGGTTATCACATAACAGCACCTACTAATTTTATTAAGAAACCAACTCTCTCTCCAATTGCAACTGTTATTATTGCTGTTATAAAGAGCGTATTACACACTTGTGCTGCTGCAAGAAAAACTCTTATAGATTGGGAAATTATAGTACTTCCTGTAGATAGGAGGCCATCAAGTAGAATAATTACACCAGCTATAACAGCGTTAAATCAGCTGCGCAGCTTGGTATAATTTCTAGTTTAGCAATTCAATTTACATTAATATCGGTGGTGATAATGTGACGCCCAGCACCATTTAAAACCCCCTCCTTTTAACCTCGGTACTATTTGGAATCTTTATGGGCTACTCGATTTCACTCTAACTGAAGTTTCATAACACTCTTTAATTTAAAAGCCTTCTAATTTTTTAGAGATTTAAATATTTTTTTATTAGTTTTTTTTCTTTAAATCCTATATCTTCTATGCCCAATGAGCAAATAAAACGAGGTTTAGTTAATTTATTAAACTAATCCTTTATTAAAATCCCTCTATTCTTTAAAATAGAGCCTAATTTTTTATGCAAAACAACCAAAACTTATTTTTTAAAATAAAAAGAACTTTAAAAGGAGAACCCTTATGAATTTAAGTATTTTAAACAGTGCTAGCAGTACTGTTAACCAAGCTTACCAAGCAATTACTAATAATCCACGTAAAACCGCAGCAGCAGTAGTTCTTACCGTTGCAGGTGGTGTTGCAGCTTACCAAAACACTTCAACTATTTCAGATGTGGCTCAAAAAGTTTATTGTGAAGCATCTACTGTTATGGAAAACTTAGCTAATCAAGCATCTTCAGTTGCAAGAGAAGCTGGTGAATACCTAGGTCTTTTGACTCCAGCACCAGTTAAAGAGACTGTTGTACCTGCTTTCTCAAACCTATTTGGATATTGGGTATAGACTCAACTAATAACATTATTCGTTGAACATTTTAAAGCACTCTACTTATGTAGGGTGCTTTTTTTTTAATCCTTAATCCACCTTCGCATAAAGGGAATGAAACCTAGAAGCGACACTATTTCTCTCACTTTAAATAGCCAAGATAGAGTAAATAAAAAAGTCAAAAATAGAGTTGTTTGAGAGATAAAATTAAAACATTGCACACTAAATTCTCTGGGGAAAATGAGTAATGATTTTAAAGAAAATAGAGGCTGAAAATGCAGTACGCATTGAGCCATAAGCCAACCGCTTAGTAAACTAATTGCTGTAACGATTAAAACAGATCTCATAGAGCTCGCTAGTTTTAGATCAGGCACTTCTTTTTTTAACTTCGAAACTAAGAAAATACACTGAAAAATAGAGCTAAAACTTGTGGCTAGAGCAATACCCCAAACACCCAAGTTCAATACAAAAGCAAAAAGTAGATTCAATAAGACATTGAGAGTCACAGAGTAGACAGTTGCAAGCGTCGTAATTTTATATTTTCCAAGAGGATAAAAAGCGGCGGCTAAAAGCAAGCTAGCTCCATGAAAAGGGAGACCTAAAATATAAGCCCATAAACATTGTGATGTTTTTAGAGCGCATGCAACATCAAATTGCCCTCTAGAAAAAATGAGATTTAAAGTAGCTGGACCTATAAAAAAAAGAGCTGAGGTACAGGGAATCAAAAAACCAATTGATTTTACAAGAGAAAAGTCTAGCAGCCCGTTAAACTGACTTTTGTCTTCACAATACGCCCTTGAAAAAGTGGGTAAAAAAGCACCTGCTAAAGCCACACCAAAAATAGCTACAGGAACCTGTTCTATGCGTATTGCGTACCAAAGGTAAGCGGGGCCCTGTAAATCGACAAAACGTCCAAAGAGAGCATCTAAAGCGTTGTTTACCTGCGTTGCACAAACGCCGAGTAAGCCCAAAGTAAATGGCTTTCCAAAATACAAAAAGCTCTTCTTTAATCCCCTTAGGGTTATTTTTAATCGGCTTTGCAACCCTTTATTCAAATGAATGAGTGTGGAGGGAAATAATGAAAGCCACTGAAAAAACAACCCCATTAAAATAAAGAAAGCTAAAGGCACCACAGCTTTTTCAGAAGTTAAATGACCAAAAAGAAGCACTCCTAAAACCCAAAATATATTAAATAAAATGGGAGAGGCCGCAGGTAAAAAATAAATCCCCTGACATTGTAAAAACGAGCTACATAATGCCGCATGACAAATAAAAAATAGAGCGGGCATCAGCACAAGCATTAAAAATACTATTTGGCTGCTGGAGGTGGAAAAAACTTCTTTTTTTAAGAGGTAAATACCTATGACTTCAGCGACAATTGTCAAAAAAATGAGCCCCATTCCAAGCAAAGCAGATAGATCTACAAAAAATTGTAATGATTTGCTTGTGGACTCCATCTTCAATTTTTCAAAAGAGGGTACAAATGCTGCGTGAAGAGCTCCTTCACCAAAAATGCGTCTCAACAAGTTGGATAGCCTAAAAGCCACCATTAAGCCCGCAATAGCTGTAGAAGAGCCAAAGGTATACGCCATCAGGACATCTCTTCCCAAACCGAGTATACGGCTCATAAAAGTACCTGAGAAAAAGCTTTGAGAAGCTTTAGTAATTTCTCTTTTTTGCTTGAGGGCTGAATCTGTCATTTAAAATTAAATTTACTAAAAGGTATGGTTTGATTGCTATTGTCAACATTTAGTGAGATTGATACCCTATAAGGCTTAAATTATCCAAATATTTTACTTATATGCATCAATTAATTGGCGCCCATACTTCTGCATCAGGTGGTGTTTATAACGCACTTATAAATGGACACGAAATTAATGCTGGAACCATTCAATTATTTACCAGTAATCAGAAGCAGTGGAAAGGCCGTACATACAAAAAAGAAGAGCTAGATCTTTGGTTTGAACATCTTGAGAAAACTCAAATCAAAAAAGTGATGAGCCATGCGAGTTACTTGATCAATTTAGGCTGCCCCAATGAAATTAACCTCATAAAGAGTCGCACCGCTTTTCTTGAAGAAATTGAGCGATGCAATCTTCTCAAACTGACTTATTTAAATTTTCATCCAGGCGCTGCTTTAAAAGAGAGTGTTGAGCTCTGCTTGGATACCATTGTTGAAAGCCTTCTTCAAACACGACCCTTATTTGAAAACAGCGATTTAAGACTATTGTTAGAAGCAACAGCGGGACAAGGATCTAATGTAGGACATTCTTTTGAACAATTAGGCTATATCGTTGAAAAAACGAAAGATCATATTCCAATCGGTGTTTGTATCGACACATGCCATATTTTCGCTGCAAGTTATGACCTGCGTACTTATGAAGATTGGGATAATATGTTGAAAACTTTTGAGACACATGTGGGCTTGAAGCATCTTTATGCTCTACATGTCAATGATTCAAAATTTGGATTGGGATCTCGTAAAGATCGACACGCCCCTCTTGGAGAGGGGGAAATAGGGATAGAGGGTTTTAAAGCTATGATGCAACACCCAGCTTTGATGGCTCTACCCAAATACTTAGAAACACCTGGGGGAATGCCGGCATGGAAGGAAGAAATTGCTCTATTGAAGACATTTGCAAGCAACAAAAAGAAGGTTTGAACATGAGAGCTTTAATCAAGCATTTACACCACGAGAAATCATCCCACAAAATAGGTGATCATGTCCTTGTGATGGGGTGGGTTCGTACGCTTCGAGATCAGAAGAAGTTTGCCTTTATTGAAATCAATGACGGTAGCTGTTTAGCTAATATTCAAGTGATAGCAAATAGTGACTTGGAGAATTTTTCTGAAATTCTAGAAAAAGTAGCAACAGGCGCCTCTCTTAAAGTGAATGGAGTTTTAGTAGAGAGTCCAGGAAAGGGACAAAAAGTAGAAATTCATGCCAAACAAATTGAAATAGTTGGCCAGTGCGACTCTTCATACCCTCTTCAAAAAAAGAGACATTCTTTTGAATTTTTAAGAAGCATCGCTCACTTAAGGCCCAGAACGAATTCATTAGGAGCTATTGCTCGGATACGAAATGCTCTTGCCATGTCTACGCACCGTTTTTTTCAAGAGAGAGATTTCTTGTATGTAAATACACCTATTATTACCGCCTCTGACTGTGAAGGAGCTGGGGAGCTTTTTCAGGTAACATCTTTAAAAGAAGGAGCCTCTAAAAATGAGAGAGGACAAACGGATTATAGTGAAGATTTTTTTGAAAAACCTGTTTTCCTGACTCCTTCGGGACAATTAAATGCTGAAGCATACGCTCTTTCTCACTCTAATGTTTATACTTTCGGCCCCACGTTCAGAGCTGAAAATTCAAACACCTCTAGACACTTAGCCGAATTTTGGATGGTAGAGCCTGAAATGGCTTTTGCTGATCTTCAAGACTCTACTAAACTTGCTGAAGCTTATTTAAAATTTGTTTTAAGCGACCTACTTGATAAGCATTTAAAGGATTTAGAATTATTTAATAGTTTCATTGCTAAAGGCCTTGTTGAAAAGCTTGAGCATGTTATTAAAAATCCCTTTGAAAAGATTAGCTACACCGAAGCTGTGCAAATTTTAGAAAAATCTTCAAAAAAATTTGAATTCCCTGTTCATTGGGGGATAGACCTTCAGTCTGAGCACGAGCGTTACTTGACAGAAGAGCACTTTAAAAAGCCTCTTATGGTTACTGATTATCCCAAGGATATTAAGGCCTTTTATATGCGCAATAATGAGGATGGTAAAACATGTGCCGCCGTTGATGTTCTTGTTCCACAAATGGGAGAAATTATTGGTGGGGCTCAAAGAGAAGAGCGCTTTGATATTTTAAAACAGAAAATGACTGCCTCTAAACTCAATTTAGAAACCTATGATTGGTATTTAGATTTGAGGCGATTTGGAGGAGCTCCCCATGCTGGATTCGGGCTTGGATTTGAGAGATTAATTCAGTACGCGACTGGCATGGAAAACATTCGCGATGTTATCCCCTTCCCAAGGTCACCCAAACATGCAGATTTTTAGTTCTACACCAAAACTTGTGGTTCACGCTCCTAAAACGATTCGAGTTGAGGGAGTTTATACTAATAAAAATGAACGAAAAGAAAAGAATGCCGTCACTTATGAATTTACAATCGATCAAAATAATCTAAAGTCCGTTGTCCATCAGCTTAAAAGCGCTAAAGATTTTTACTACTTAGTCTCCTCAGCAGCTCTTTCAGTTCTTCTCTTTACAAATTTAATTTTCAACTCAACTGCAACGACTATCTTGGGACGTTGCTTTAGTGTGCTTAGCACTTTAAGTAGCCTGGCTGTTACTATTGGAACCACTTTTAAACATGTGCAATGTAAATCAGCTCTTGAAAAAATCAAGCTACTCTTCGGAACAGTAGAACAGCAAAACGAAGAGTTACTCTCTTTAGCCAAAGGGCTTCCTCATTCGATTGTACAAATTACGTCATCGCCTAAACAATAGAATAGATTTTTTGTGGATACTGAGTTTTACTTTTAAAGATATGACATTGGTTCGTAATAGCTGACTGAATTCGGTTTGTCGCTTCAATTAATTCGTCGCTTTTAACAGTTCGATATCGTCTAACTAACTTATTGACTTGGTCGATATTTAAAAGCTGAATATTTTCTTTTTTACAAAGAGAGGGGTGTACGTTTCTTGGAACGCTGAGATCTATTAGTAATTTTTTTTGATTAACTTCTCCCTCTTCTTTGACAAGGATATAATGGGGATAGCTGGATGCAAATACAATGCCGTTGAATGTTTGCCAGTAAGAGAGGCTCTCCCAGTTCACGACCTGCACTCCGAGTTTTTGAGCCAATGCAGAACTACGATCTAGGGAACGGCTACATAGAGATACATTAAAAGCATCCAGTGGCATTTGCTGGATAATTTTTGTGTTTATTTCCGAGGTGCCTACAAATAATATATGGGGTTTTTGGTAAATTTTTTTTAAATTACCAAGTAAACTAGAAACTGTTTTGACGAGGTTAGGAGCCCCCGGTTTCAGTGAAATATTTGAGCGAATAGACTTCCCTATTTTAAGACTTTTTTGAAAAATAAAATGAAGCTCTTTAGCAAGGCTCTGCTTTTGCGCCTTTAAATAAGCTCTTTTAACCTGCCCTTGAATTTCCGTTTCGGCAAGAATGGCACTATCGAAACCCGCAGTGACTTGGCTTAAATGTAAAAAGCAATCTTGTCCGAAATAAGAATACAGTTTAAAACCGCAATCTTTTTTAAATTCTTTTGTAAATTCTTTGAGCAACAAACTGTGAGTCTGAGTCAGGTCATCGGATGAAAAATAGATTTCAAATCGATTGCAAGTGGATAAAACTACTTTCGAAAAATCTTCCAACTCATCGCTTGAGTACCTCTTCTGAAATTTCTGCGCTAACTTTTCACGAAAAAAAAGATCGGCTGACTTAAAGTTAACTCCAATAATCCCAATGTTCATTAAAATCCTTTCATTGTTCTCAAAAAAGTTTTTATAAATAATGAAAAATTTCTTGCCAACTTTTTTGGAGAACTTTGATAATTAATACAATAATTTCTCTGAAACTCTGGGGTTTAATTCGTTTAATAGTTCTTCCTTTGTAATCCAATTTGAATTCTCATTAGATACATATTCAAAATCCTGAGAAACATTCGAAATAAGATCTTCTCTTGCTTTTGCACGTCTCAAAACATAGTGATTGGAAAATTCTTCAGTAATAGAAGCTTCTTCTTTTGTAATGAGATGTTCATGTAGTTTTTCTCCGGGTCTGATACCACATGTTTCTATAGCTAAGTCTGGAGCTAAAGCTTTTGCAAGGTCAACAATTTTCATACTCGAGATTTTAGGTACATAGATTTCTCCTCCTTTCGATAGAAAAAGAGATTGAACTACAAAATCAACAGCGTGGTTTAAGGTCATCCAAAAGCGAGTCATTCTAAGATCTGTTACTTGCAGCGATTTAGCCCCGTTTTTTATTTTCCTCTGCCATTTTGGAATGAGGCTTCCTTTAGACCCAAGAACGTTTCCGTATCGAACCACTGCAAAAGTCGGGGAATTTCGATTACCTACATAGGCACTTGCAGACAAAATAAGTTTTTCTCCGCACAATTTTGTAGCTCCATATAAGTTAATGGGTCGCACCGCTTTGTCAGTAGAAAGAGCCATTACTTTTTCAATCCCTTCTTCTATAGCAGCTTCCATAACATTGAGCGTGCCTATAATATTCGTTTTAATAAATTCAGAGGGATTATATTCAGCAGCAGGAACCTGCTTCAGAGCAGCTGCATGAATTAAGTAATCGACTTCACGAAAAGCTACTTTTAATCTTTCCTTATCTCTAATATCTCCTAAAAAATAGCGAATGGACGGATGATTAAAGACAGGATCTTCCTCGCACATCTGACTTTGCTTCCACTCATCACGACTAAATACAATAATTTTTTTAGGCGAAGAACTTAATAAAACTTTTTTAATAAAGGCTTGGCCAAAGCTTCCAGTGCCTCCTGTAATCAAAATAGTTTTTCCAGAAAAGTTTTGATATAAATTCATAGTTATCACTTTGTGTTGAAAAAAACCCATGTTTTATCCAGAATGAACATTTTTTTAAATGAAGAACTTTTCCTTTTTTTTTGTATGGCAAAAGAATACGACGAATCGACGATTCAAACACTAGACGCACTATCACATATCCGCATTCGCTCGGGTATGTATATTGGCCGTTTAGGAGATGGATCACATACTGACGACGGAATTTATATTTTAATGAAAGAGGTCATTGATAATTGTGTCGATGAGTTCATTATGGGTCATGGACAGAAAATATTAATTCGATATGATTCCAAAGTTCAAAAAATTGCGATCCGTGACTATGGACGCGGTATTCCTCTCGGCAAAGTAATTGACTGCGTAAGTAAAATCAATACGGGTGCAAAATATAGCAGTGATGTCTTTCAGTTTTCTGTCGGGTTAAATGGAGTTGGAACAAAAGCTGTAAATGCTTTATCGAGTCACTTTATTGTCCGCAGCTTTAGAGAAAAGGAATTTGTTGAGGCCTCCTTTTGTCAGGGAAAACTTACTAAAAAACACAAGGGCAAGACTAAAGAGCGCAATGGAACGTTTGTTGAATTTATTCCTGATCCAGAGATTTTTAAAAAGTTTAAGTATGATGAGGCTTTCATTTTTAAAAGGCTTTGGCACTATGCTTATCTAAATCAAGGGCTCGTTCTTGACTTTAATGGAGAAAAAATTGAGTCTCAAAATGGTCTACTCGATTTATTAAATGCTGAGGTCCAAGATGAGCAGCTCTATCCTCCCCTTCATTATCGATCAAAAAAATTAGAGTTTGCTCTTCTTCACACACAAAGTTATGGAGAAACTTACTTTTCATTTGTAAATGGTCAGTACACCTCAGATGGAGGAACTCACCTCTCAGCATTTAGAGAAGGCCTTTTAAAAGGGGTCAATCAATTTGCAAAAAAGAATTTTCAAGGTATTGATTTAAGAGAAGGTGTCTTGGCAGCCGTCTTAGTGCGTATTTCAGAACCTGTTTTTGAGTCACAGACAAAAAATAAACTTGCAAATACAGAAATACGATCTGAACTTGTGCAACAGGTAAAAGAAGTCCTCGTTGACTTACTTTATAAAAATCCTGAGACAGCAAAAAAAATTATTGAGCGTATTACATTTAATGAAAAGCTTCGTAAAGAACTTGCCTCTGTAAAAAAAGAAGCTAAAGAAAAGCATAAAAAGATTTCTTTTAAAATTCCCAAATTACGAGATTGTAAATATCATTTCAACGATTTGAATAAAAAGGGAATGGAAACCATGATTTTCCTAACAGAGGGAGATTCGGCATCTGCCTCTATCGTAGCTTCAAGAGATCCTCTTGTTCAAGCTGTATTTTCTTTGCGTGGAAAGCCTTTGAATGTCCATGGTTTAAAAAGAGACCAACTCTATAAAAATGAAGAAATGTTCAATTTGATGAATGCTTTAAATGTCGAGGAGGATGTGGCGAACTTACGCTATAATAAAATTATTTTAGCAACCGATGCAGATGTAGATGGGATGCATATTCGCAATCTTTTAATCACTTTCTTTTTCACTTATTTTGAGTCCATTGCTATTAATGGACATTTATTTATTCTTGAAACACCTCTTTTTAAGGTCCGAACTCGAGATAAAACTTATTACTGTTTTTCTGAGGAAGAGAAGGATCAAGTGTTAGAAAGTGTCAATGCCAAAAGTATAGAGATTACTCGATTCAAAGGACTTGGAGAAATTTCACCGAAAGAATTCAAGCCCTTTATTGGCGAGGGTATTCGATTAATTCCTATTTCCGTCTCTAACATTTCGGATATTAAAAATTCTCTCGATTTTTATATGGGAAAAAACACTCCTAAACGCAAACAATTTATTATGGACAATCTGATCACAGACTTGGAGAAACTATAGCCTCATGAGTGACCTAAAGCACTTGATGCGAAAAAATTATCTTGAATATGCGTCCTATGTTATTTTGGATAGAGCCATCCCCGATGCTATTGACGGTTTAAAACCTGTTCAGCGACGTATTTTGCATACCCTTTTTACAATTGATGATTCCAAACTCCACAAGGTGGCGAATGTAGCTGGGCAAACCATGGCTTATCACCCTCATGGAGACGCCCCTATCACTAGTGCACTCGTTAATTTAGCGAACAAAGGGTACCTTCTCGATATGCAAGGTAACTTCGGTAATATTTATACAGGAGATCCTGCTGCAGCGTCTAGATACATTGAAACAAGATTATCTTCTTTGGCAAAGGAAACGCTTTTTAACAAAGCTATTACCAAATATATCTCATCGTATGATGGTAGAAATCAGGAACCGGTTTGTTTACCGGCTAAAATTCCCTTGGTTTTGCTGCAAGGAGCGGAAGGAATTGCAGTCGGGATGTCCACACGCATATTACCTCATAATTTCAATGAACTTCTCAAAGCTCAAATCGCCATTCTTCAGAAAAAACCTTATGAAGTGTGGCCTGATTTTCCAACCGGTGGATTGATAGATGCATCCGATTATCAAAAGGGAAGAGGAAAAGTTAAAGTTCGAGCAAAGCTAGATATTGTAGATACCAAAACAATTATTGTCCGAGAAATCTGTCCTGGTACTACGACAGAGTCTCTCATTAATTCAGTAGATGAAGCGGCGAAGAAAGGACGGCTAAAAATTGAATCTATCAATGATTATACCTCTGACAAAGTTGAAATAGAAATCAAACTTCCTCGTGGACATTATGCCACAGACATTCTTGATGCTTTGTACGCTTTTACGGATTGTGAAGTTTCTCTTTCGTCTCAAATTTTAGTGGTAAAAGACAAGCTTCCTTGGGAAACAGATGTACATGAGCTGTTAGAACTCCATACAAAAACGTTAAAAAGCTTTTTAAAGCAGGAGTTAGAGTTAGCTCGTGACAGTACTTTGAGAAAAGTTTTTGAGAAAACGTTAGAGCAAATTTTCATCGAAAACAGAATGTATAAAAAAATTGAGACGATTAAGACGTATCCTAAAATCCATGAAACTATTGCATTACAACTTAAACCTTTTCATAGAAAACTGACTCGAGCTCCAACGTATGAAGATCGTGAAAAATTGTTAAATATCCCCATACGCCGCATTTCTAAATTTGATTTTGACCGCCACTTGGATGAAATTAAAAAATTAAAAAAAGAGCTCTTAGAAATAGAAAAGAACCTCAAAAGGTTAACTCATTTTACTGTTTTGTATATTGAAAATCTTTTGAAGAAATACGGTGATCTATTCCCTCGAAAAACGGTTCTTAAAACAATCCAAGAAATTGACCGCAAGAAAGCGGTTGAAAAGCAGATTAAAGTGGGTATCGACTATGAAAAAGGATTTGTTGGAACCAAAATTTCTTCCTCTCAAAGTTTTACCTGTTCTAATTTAGATAAAATTGTACTGTTCTTTAACGATGGAACCTACCAAGTCATTAATCCGTCAGAAAAAGACTACGTGCATAGAGGAAACCGCCTTCTTTGGGTAGCCCCTATCGATAAAGACAGAATCATGTCTTGTATCTACAAAGACCCTAAAACTAAGTACGCTTACGCTAAGAGATTTACTGTCTCGAAGTTCATTCTTAAAAAAGTCTATTCATTCATTGAAAAAGGAATGCAGCTTGAGTTATTGACTGCAGACCCCTCTTCGATTGTTTATGTTCATTTTGTACCTAAACCTAAGTTAAAGCAGAAGAAAATCACCTATTCGCTAGATGATGTTGCTGTGAAGGGCGTGAGCGCTAAGGGCAAGAGAATAGCCTCTAAGGAAGTAAAAAAGATTAGTTTAACAGACCCTAAAAACCAGATGACCTTCTGTTAGTTTCCCCTTGCACTTATTTAATTTTCTGAATATGGGATGAAATAGAACATAAGGAGGTCCGGTATGGCAAAACTTTCTATTCCCAAAGACGGTGACTTTATGCGCCAGTATGGTGGTGGAATCCACCAACATGGCACTCAGGGAGCCTCACCCCTTTCAGATCAAAATGCTGAAGAATTCCAAAGGCACATGCAAAGCTTGGAGACACAAAATGCTCAAATTCCTAAGATCTCATCTCCTAATTTTGCTAGCCACTCAAATTTTGGGGCTCCGAATGTAAATTCTCTGCAAGCACCAGCTCCGGAAAATTTTGGTCCCCCTCAAATTACAAAAATAGATGCAGGTAATCAATCCAGTTTTGGAGCACCTAGCGCCCATACTTTCAAAAATGTTTCCGCTAATTTTGGTCCGCCAAAAGTAGGTGGAGAGGTCACCTCACCTGGAAATGTAGCTAATCAAAATCAATCACAAGTCAATCAAGCTAAAAAAACAACAGAGAACTTATCAAAAGGCAGTAGTATAGGAGTTGAAAATACATCTGGAAACTCAGGTGGTGCAGATGATCTTGGAGCCACAGCTGCTAAAAAAAAGCAAAAAAGCTACCAAACGGTTGAGAACATGGAAATTAATAATATGCTTCAAAATGCCATGCATCATATGAAGCTCTCCGATCCCGATCCTGAAGCTTGGAATTAAACATTGATATTAATAAATAAAAAGTATTATTATAATTTGTTTTATTTATATAATTATAAAAACGATGTCTTCTGGTCAAAAAATATTTATAGTTGAAAATCCTAACGAGCAACGTATTGATACTTTGCTAACTAAGCAGTATCAAGACTATTCAAGAACTTACTTTCAAGAGCTTATAGAAGCGGGCCATGTCTTATTAAATGACCAACCACTTAAAAAAAGGCACATTCCTAGTTGCGGCGATAAAGTTAAAGTTTTTTTTCATAAGCGCCCTGGCCCTGATTTGACCCCTCAACCTATTCCTTTAAACATTATTTATGAAGACAACCACCTAATTGTTGTAAATAAGCCCTCTGACATGGTTGTTCACCCTGCACCAGGCAATTGGTCTCATACCTTCGTCAACGCCCTTCTAAGCCACTGTACGCTCCCAGAAACATCAGAATTGCGCCCAGGTATCGTCCATCGCTTGGACAAAGAG
Organism: Chlamydiota bacterium; assembly: GCA_022601335.1. Classification (GTDB taxonomy): domain Bacteria; phylum Chlamydiota; class Chlamydiia; order Chlamydiales; family JAAZZY01; genus JAJACV01. Next base: position 13,222 of record JAJACV010000042.1, read on the forward strand.
ACATCGGGGGTCCTAATTGCTGCAAAAACTGAAATTGCCCATCAAAAACTGGTTGAACTCTTTCAAAAAAGAGAGATACAGAAGGAATACATAGCGATTGCTCTTGGAAAGGTACCTAGTTGCACTCTTTCTGAGCCCATTCACCGCTGTCCAAAAAATCGAAAAAAAATGGCAATAGCGCCTTCTAACGAGGGAAAAGAGGCTATTACAGAGATAAAATGTTTAGCATTTAATGGCACCTTTAGCAAAGTATCCCTCAAACCTAAAACAGGTAGAACTCACCAATTAAGAGTCCATTTAAACCATATCGGGCACCCTATTTTAGGCGATAAGGTTTACGGTAATATCTCTATCAATGATCGTTATTCAATAGATCGGCATTATTTACACGCAGTAAAAATTGCATTTGTTCACCCGATGACACAAAAATTTGTAACCTTCGAAGCTCCGCTTCCAAAAGAAATGGAATCCATATTTATATGCGGATTTTAATCCAAAGAGTGACTCAAGCATCTGTCACTATTCATCACAAGCTGCATGCAGAAATAGGACCAGGTCTCCTTGTTTTCCTCGGCATCCATAAAGAAGACCAGTTGCATCAAGCGTCTTGGCTTGCAGAAAAATGTACTCACCTTCGATTATTTAATGATCCTCAAGACAAAATGAACCTAAGTATTCGTGATACTTCAGGTGAAATTTTGATAGTCAGTCAATTTACGCTTTATGGAACGTGTTTGAAAGGACGCAGACCGGAGTTCACTCAATCGGCTCGAGGAGATCAAGCTCTTGAGCTTTACGAAGGCTTTATTTCTGAGATAAAAAAGCTTCACCCAAAAGTTAAAACAGGTCAATTTGGAGCTGATATGAAAGTTCAACTAACAAATGATGGCCCTGTGACTTTTCTTATTGAGAAGTAGAGCACACACCTTGTGATCTCTCCTTACTAAAAATTCCACTGTACACCGAAGTAGGGAGCAAAAGAATAGACTGTTTTTATTCTAAAAGGATGAGATAGGCCTTCTCTAATTCCATTTTGTTGTGTTATTTTCCCAAGAGATCTTGCTTGTCCCCATTGGTTATATTTACAACCTAAGAGTAATGAAAAAGGGCTACAGGGCGATGCACTTTGCATACGCAATCCCACATCTAGCATCCACACAAAATTGGCTGAAATTTTTTGCCTCAAGATTTGTGGCTCTCCTACAAAACTCTCTGACTCATACATTCGATTGATTTGGACAGCCGTCCAGCTTTGCCAACCAGGTCCACAACCAATGGCAAAATAGGGAGAGGTTCCAATTCCCTTTGAAATCAGACTATAAGGCAGTTCAAATATACATTTTGCCATTAATGAGTCTAAGCTCACATTCGCTTGGAGTTGACTATAGCGGCTCAAAATATTGGGAATAGGAGGATTATAAGCATTCAAAATTTGCGTTTGAAAAACCACTCCACCCTGGTGTTGGTAAGAGAGGGCGAGCTTCCAGCAAGAGTTAAATCTCTGACCTACTAGGTATTCAAAAAGAGGCGTTCTATTGTAAATCATATTCTGTTTTAAAGGCACTGGGCCATAAACCACAAAAAGACTTGCAGGTATTCCTTCCAAGCCTCCTGAGATCTTATTAAAATAAAGAAAACCAACTCCTACATTGAACTGTGTAAACACACTTGATTTTGCTTGCAAATTGTTAATTGTGGTCCAAAAAGGCTTGAAACGACTAATAGAGCGATTGCCAATCATGCAAGGACTTTCTGGATTATTCAAGCTAGGGAAACTCCAGCGAACACCTAAATAAGGGGTAAACGAATAAACTACTTTAATGCAAACAGGATGATTGAGTCCTTTAATCATTCCACTTTGCTGAGATAGTTTACCTATATTTCTAGCTTGTCCCCACTGGTTATATTTACAACCCACATTAATGGAGAGTTCATTTTGAGCTAAAATACTTTGTGTGCGTATTCCAAAATCAATTAAAAAAGAAGCATTTGCCATGGTTTTTTGTCTAAGAGGCTGCACATCTGAATTATACCCAAGACTATCTCTATCCGTGCGATTGACCTGTATTTGCGTCCAACTTTGCCAACTAGGTCCCACTCCAACATCAAAATAGAGAGTTGAGGCTAAAGACTTCCATATCATTGCGTAGGGCAACTCTAAGTAGAGCTTCGCAAATATTGAGTTGAGTAACAAATTCGCCTGAAGCTGAGAATAATCACTTGCCCCTGAGCTTCCTACTAAAGTATCTCCATTGAGCATTCTAGTTTGAAGAGTCAGACCATTGAGAGTTTGGTACGAAAAGGCTGCCTTTATCCATGATTTAAATTGATATCCAGTAATCATTTCAAAAAGAGGCACTTTGTTTCCTTTAAGATTTCCTCTCAATGCGACATCTCCCCAAATTCCAAAACTAGTAGATGGATTTCCAAAAAGATCGCCTTTTAATTTATGAAAATAAAGAAATGTAGGCCCTGCGTTGAATTCCACAAATCCATTTTTAAGTGTCTTTTCGTTTGGAAGATTCCCTACTTTGGCAAAATAGGGTAAAAGCACATCGGAAGATCGCCCTTTCACTTGAGGTGCTAATCGAGTAGAACAAAGGGTAGAAAAGCTCCATTCTACGCCAAGATAAGGAGCAAAGGAATACAGAGTTTTAATCTTGATAGGGTGAGTTAAGCCTCCTTTAAAACTCTCTTGGTTTTTAATATCCCCCATGGACCTTGCCTGTCCCCATTGGTTGTATTTACAACCCGCTATCAAAGAAAAAGGCATAAAAGGAAATTCTCTTTGAATTTTTATCCCTGCATCTACCATCCAAGCCGCATTAGCTGAAATTTTTTGACGTAAAAATTGAGGCTCTGATAGAAAAACAGCCGCAGTACTAGATGATAAACTTCTATTAATCTGAATGCGAGTCCAACTCTGCCAACTTGGTCCCACTCCTACGGCTAGATAAGGCCTCAAGCTACATCCACAATAAATAATCGATGTTGGTAATTGGAAATAGAATTTTGCAAAAAGTCCATTTAAACTTAAGTTACTTTGAAACTGAGAGTAAACTCCAGAAACAGTCGTTTGTCCCGCTTCAGGGTTTAACGAAATAAGCATTTTAGATTGAACAACGACATTCCCTTGATATTGGTATGACAATGCCCATTTAAACCAAGAGCTCAGTTGATAGCCTAGAATCGATTCAAAAAGTGGAGATCGGTTATAAGTTAGCCTTCCCTTAAGAGGTGTAAAATTCCAGGGTTTATAATCAATAGCAGGTTTGCCTGATAAGTTACCACTCAGGCCACTAAAATAAAGAAAGCCTGGCCCTACATTAAATTGAAAAGATACTTTTTCACATGTATTCAATTTTGAGGAGTGTAACCAGTAGACTTTTTTTTGCTGATTAGATTCTAATTCTTTGTTCGATGTATTTGTGGTCTGTTCTAAAGCATGACTTACTTGAAAGTCAGAGGGCGCCTTTTCAGCGTTTAACATTAGAAAAGAAAGGGCGAGAAATACAAAAGCTCTGTAGGTCATGAAAAAATCCTTAATACTGAAACAAATACATTTACGATCTATATCATAGCTTTATTTTTTGAAATAGAAAATCCAAGATCTTTTCAGTAGTTCCACTGCACACCCAAGTAGGGAGCAAATTGATAAACCATTTCAATACGAATCGGTTTAAAGAGAGCAAAATTAGTTTTTTGCTGATTAATCAGCCCCATGCTTCTTGCCTGTCCCCATCCATTATATTTACAACCAACTCGAACTGAA
>JAJACV010000043.1 GCA_022601335.1 Chlamydiota bacterium
AACTACATATACATATGCATAGGTGTAGTAATATAATTTAAGTTGGGGGGATGAAATTTTTTGGTCACAACACCATCCAAAGTAGCCTGGTGTATAGGTGGATAGGGAGTGTTTCAGGTTGAGTGGTATGTGGCAGAAAATATCCAATAAGAGGTTGTAATAGAGGAGCCCCAATCAAAAGCGTTAAGGTATTTGCAAAACCCATGGCTTTACCTTTCACCTTAAAAGGTAAAATTTCACTAATAATGGCGAAAGGAATAACATAAGAGCTTAGACTAAAACCGAGGAAAAACATAAAAAAATAAATATGAGCAAACTGAATTTTTATGAAAATAATACAAGAAATGAGCAATAAAGAAATAAATGAAGTCACATTAATAATAATTTTTCTTCTGCCAATACGATCAGACAGCCAACCTAAAAAAGGACCTCCAACGCCAGCACCAATATAACCTACGGAAATAATCGTCGCAGATACAGTGGGTTCAATACTGTATCGATCCATAAAAAAGGGGATAGACCAAAAGGCTAAAAAGGCTGGAATTACTGCAAATGTGAGCCCAGAAAAAAGGCCACAAATCCAAGCTTGAGATTCTTTAAAAACTACAGTTAAATTGTGCGCTTCCTGCTTTATTTTAATATCTCTAATAGAAATTTTTATGTCAGCTAAATGAGGTGGCATACTTTTTACAAAAATAGAAATTAATAAAGCGACTAAATAACCAATGAGACCGCAAATAATGATGGCGACTCTCCAGTTGTAATATCTTACAGCCAAAGCTAAAATTTCAGTGCCCATTGCAGCTCCTACCATACACAGTGTCTCGGTAAAACCCGCAACCAAAGCAAAGCGTTTTGGAGAAAACCAGCGAGATGCTAAAGTTAAAGTACATACAATACCTGGAGCTGACATGAGTCCCATAAAGAGTCGGCTAGATTTTGCAGACCACAAATGGTGGCATGTACCAAAAACTAAGCATGCAGTGGATAGAGAAATACATCCAATAAGTAAAATGGCTTTAGGGCCGAAAATATCGACAAGTATTCCTGAGGGAATTTGCATAACTATATAAGAATAAAAGAAATAAGAAGTCAAAAATCCTACTTGTGCGGCATCAATGTTAAAGGTAGAGATCAGATCTGGAATCATGATGCTCGGAGAGCCCTGAAGAAGAAACTGGAACATTGCGAATAGGCCTGCTGAACCCCAAACGAGCCACGGACGTATTTTGGACGGTGCCTTAGTTGCCATAAATTGTTCTCCTCAAAATAACGGGATTATACGTTTTCAAAAATTTAGTTGAAGGCAAACTTGAAAACAGTTTGCTTTTCACGTTTTTTAGAGGATGGTTTTTAGAGAAAAAATTTGTAAGTTTCTTAATTTAAGATGTTTGTTTTTTATTTCCTCAAAAAGATGAATCCGTTAAACCAAGCTTGAGGGGGGGATTTATATGGTTAGAATGTCTTTAAAGGTTTTTTACATTTGTTTGCTCAGTTCGATCTTTATTGTCATAGCGTTGATTGCTATGGGATTTGAAGATAAATTGTTTGCCGCCTCTTCAGAAGTCATTCATGCCTATAAAGCTGGTCCTGAAAATACGACTAAAAAGCAGGTAAGTGGCGTGAAAACTAATTTTTCATGGTCAAAAGAGGGTAATTGTAATTGCGATGATGAAAGTGGCGCCCCTTGTATCCAAACTTTTTTAGACAAGAGAGTTGATCAACCAGCTCCTCGTTATCCTTCAATGATAGAGGATTACTACATACAAAATAATATGGGAGATTTGTATCAGGGAGCGGGTCAAGTTCCCTGGGGAATTGATGCCTCTTCAGTACGTCTCATTAATATTCCTTTTTGTGGGCAATCTAGAAGAGCAAACGCCCCAACTAAATAGCCATTTGTAATATACTCTTTGGAGTATGAAAAAAATTGTTTATTCATTTAAGTATATCTTTATTTTCTTTTGTGTAGCTGGCTATACCTCTTCTCAAGAGTTGTTAACAGAAGATCCTTTTTATAAAAAAACACTTCCTAATCTAATGGGAGAAAAATTTGTTCAAAAGGGAACCTATCGATCTGCTTATTATGCGAGAATTAATAGTCTACACCCTTTTTCGGAGAATCCCTTTGTCTCAAGTCTATGGTTCTTATGCACGGGGTCACTTGCTCAAATACATACAGGGCTTTATCAAACAATGGCTCCTTGTCTTGCTCGACAAATAGTTAAAAAGAAAGTGCCTCGGGGTACAGATTATTACGTAGAGTTGCAAAAAGGTGTGTTTTGGGATCCTGTGGATCCCAAGCTTGTGAAAATTCCTAATTTAGCAGCCTGTTTTCAAAAAAAAGTTCCACTCATAGCAAATGACTTTAAGCTTTATATCGACCTCATTAAAAATCCATATCTAGAGATGCCCCTGGCAGTTAGCTTAAGATCTCATTATCAAAACTTAGAATCTATTGAAGTTTTAGATGATCAGCATTTTATTATTCACTGGACTGGGGAGGAAGAAGTGAAACAAGATGCCTTGACAGCTCAGCTCAAACCTCTTCCAGAGCATGTGTTTCTCTATAATTCTAAAGGGCAGGTCTTTTTAGATGATAGTAAAAGTGATTTGCTCAGCGCTCGTTATTTTGAGAATCATTGGGCAAAAAAAACAATAGTAAGTTGTGGCCCTTGGAAGTTATTTGCTGTTAAAAATGACTGTATTGAGCTTGAGCGTAACGCAAGTTATCCCGAATCCTATAGAGCTCTTTTCCAAAAGATGAGTTTTATATATAAATCATCGCAAGTTAATGCATGGCAAAGTTTTAAAGGAGATCAGTTAGACAGCTATTACCTTCCTCCATCACAATGGAATGATTACCAAAACTTTATTCAATCCAAATTTTATTCTAAACAAGTAGAGCTAGGAAATTCTATTGAGAAAGAAGAGTTCTTGAGTAAAATGTATTATTTTATTGGATGGAATCAAAAGAATCTTCTTTTTAAGGATCAAAAGGTGCGGTTAGCCTTGACATATGCAATTGATAGCCAATTGATAATCGATCACTTTTTGAAAGGGTTAGGGACCCCTTTAACAGGACCTTTCATTCCAGGAGGATCGTCTTATAACCAAACTCTGAAACTCCATCGCGCAGATTATGAAAAAGCTAAACTTTTACTTGAGGAAGCAGGATGGCATCTAGGAGATGCGGAAGGTATTAGAACCCATTATGAGACTCATCAGCCCCTGCGGTTTTATCTCTCTTACTTTGTGCAAAATGAGCTTGCTCAATCTATTTGCCAGTTTATTTCGACATCCCTACGAGAGGTGGGAGTCGATTGTGTGTTAGATGGACTTGATTATGCAGGTTTTATGGAGAAGTACCAAACCAAAGATTTTGATGCTCTCTATATGGCTTGGTCGCTTGGCACTCCTCCTGAAGATTTAGCCCAAACATGGAGCTCAGATGAAGCTAATAAAAGAGGCTCTTCAAATCTAATTGGATTTAAAAATGAAGAAGTTGATGCACTCATTCATCAACTTAAAATTTGTAAAAATAAAAAAGAGCGTCAAAAAAGTTACTATAGAATTCATGAAATCATCTATCAAGAGCAGCCCTATACTTTTCTTTATGTGCCCAAACAAATATTTCTCTATAGATGTCGATTAAAAAATGTGTTTATTCCAAGTGAGAGGAGGGACCTCATTTCTAATGCTGATATTCAAGAAATTTGTCCGCGTATTTTCTATTTTGGTGAAGAATAATGGATCGGTACTTTTTTAAAAGACTACTTTGGATCCCCGTGACTTTATTTTTAATTTTGATTGTTAACTTTGTTCTTATTAACTGTGTGCAGGATACATTGCCTCAATGGATCCAAGCTGAAAAAAATGAAGATTACTTTCACTTTTCATTAGGCCCTGTTTCGTATGATCAAGAGTTCAGAAAGCATTATGGGCTAGATCTTCCCATTCTAATAAATTTATGGCCCTTTAAAAGCTTAAAAAGTGTGCAAGCTGAGATAGGAAAAAATCCTAACTTAATGTTGAAAGCACCTTTTTTAATTGAGTCTCTTAAAACTATTAATAAAAATAACTCGGAAGGTTATGAATTACTTGCCCACGCAGTGCTGCAGAAAGTTATAGGTACACATTACTTTCAAGAGAGGCAACAACGTGCTGAACTGGCAAATGATCTATGTGAACTCGAAAGTATTATTCAAGCGAGATCACCAGATCTCTTGAACTGGATAGAGATGCATGAGGAAAAGTACGTGTTTCAATACAGTTGGAAAAGTAAGATCTTAGTAGCTTTTACTGAGACAAGATTGTTTTATTATTTGAAACATTTAGTCCGTTTTGAGTTTGGTACTTTAAGATCGGATATTACGCAGCCTGTAGAAAGAATCGTATTACATCATTTTAAAACCTCTCTACTATTAATAACCTTTCCATTAGTTGCTATTTTCATTTTCTCTCAACTGCTCGGACTTATCATGGCTTTGAAATTTCAAAATATTTCAGATAAGATACTGACCCTACTTTGTATGTTTTTATATGCCTTGCCTCTCTACATAGTCATTCCTCTTCTCATCGAAAAAGTAGCTATCCCTTATGGTTTACCTTTGCAATCAGAATTTTCTATCAAATCTCTTGTTCTTCCGAGTATAGCTCTTATCTATGGAGCTCTTGCTCTCTATGCGAGATATAACAAAACACTGTTTCTGTATCTTTTTAATGAGCCGTATTTGAAAGTTGCTAAAGCAAAAGGGCTCAGATCGTCTCGGTTAATTTTTGTTCATACGTTAAGGCATGCATCGATGACACTTGTGCCGCTCTTTTTAGGAGCCATAGGCCCTTTTTTAGGAGGGCTTGTTATTGTGGAAAATCTTTTTGAAATTAAAGGATTTGGGTATTTATTTTATCAATCCATGATTCAAAAAGACTATCATGTGCTATTGTTCTCGATTCTTCTCTCTTCTTCCGTCTCGATTATAGGCCATTTTTTGGCAGACTTTTTCCTCTATAAATTTGACCCCAGGATCAAAAAAAATGACTCAACGAGTTCTTTTCTACAAACTTAAAAAAAATAGGCTTTTTCTGTTTTTACTCAGTTTAGTTGGGTTGGTTTTTTTAGTCGGATTATACGCCCCTTTTTTTGCATCGTCTAGACCGTTTTTGGCTTATTACCAAGGAAAATGGTACTTTCCATTTTTTAGATGCCTGATTTATCCACATATTTATACTAAATCTCTAGATATTTTCTTCAACTTGATGATGATTTCTCTCCCATTAGCTTGTTGTATTTATAAATGGGTACGAACAAAAAAAAAATACTGGTATTTAGCTTTACTGATAGGTCAGTTAAGCGCTTTTACTTACTTCAATACTCATACAACGCTTGGGAAAAATGCTGCTATTTTTCAAGAGATTAACCATGAGATAAAAGCTTATCAGCAAAATAAGTCACTAGATCTTAAATTTTATCTTAGCCCGCCCATTCATTATCATTGGGAGCAAAATGCCTTAGTTGCAGGTTTGGGGCTTTCTCAAAACAATTACTTGAGAGTTAACGGACAACATCTTTTTGCTACGCTTCTTTTTGGAATCCGCTACTCATTTACACTTGCTTTCTTAGCCTGTTTTTTAGCTTTTATTATCGGAATTCTAATAGGAGCTATGAGTGGTTTCTTGGGAGGAAGTATAGATTTATTTATTTGCCGATTCATTGAAATATGGGAGTCTCTTCCAACCCTATTGATATTATTAATTCTTGTCTCTTTGACTCAAAAAAGCAATTTTCTCTTTGTAGCTAGCATCATTGCTTTATTTAGCTGGACCTCAATTGCAAGAGTTGTACGTCTAGATATGCTTAAGAATCGTCACTTAGCTTATATCGAAGTATTAAAAGTCATGGGAGTTTCAAAAAAACGGATTCTTTTTAGACACTTGCTTCCCAATTGTTATTGGATGCTACTCTCTTTGTTTCCTCATGCTTTGGTGGGAGCCATTACATACGAGTCTGCCCTTTCATTTTTGGGTCTAGGTGATAGGAATAGCTGTTCTTTAGGGCTTTTAATAGACGAAGCGAGAATGGCATATCCTATGGATTTTAGTCTTTTTTGGCCTCCAGCTTTGTTGTTAATCACAACCCTTATCACTTTAGCTTGGCTCGGAGACTCTGTTAGGCTAGCTCTAGATCCTAGGCTAAATGAAAATTCCTTTTAAAATATAAAAGACGACAATGGTGAAAAGAGCTCCTGCAGGAATGGTGATAACCCACGCTCCTACAATGTCTTTTAAAATTCTGAGATTTAAAGCTCCAATACCTCTTGCAAGGCCAATGCCGAGTACAGCACCTACTAACGTATGAGTTGTTGAAATAGGCAGTCCGAGTCTTGAGGCCAGTAAAATGACTAGAGCGGCACTAATCTCAGCAGCAAAACCTCGGGTAGGAGTGAGGTCTGTAATTTTTTTCCCGACAGTTTCAATGACACGCCATCCCCAGGTCATAAGGCCTACAACGATTCCTCCACCTCCAACAGCTAGAAGCCATAGTGGGATCCCTGGTTGCATGACAATGCTTCCCGTTTTTAAAATGGAGATAACGGCTGCTAGGGGGCCAATAGCATTAGCTACATCGTTGCCGCCATGAGCAAAGGCTACAAAACAGGCACTTAAAATTTGTAAGACAGAAAATATTTTTTCAACTTGACTATGCTCTCGACTTTGAACATGTAAATCGAGTTTTTTGCGTGTATCGTGTGATGCGGCTGAGAGGTTTGTGAGCATGTGAGAGACGGTACTTTGAAGCTCTCCCGTTGCATACATTTCCGTGCGTCTTAAGTGTTTAATCGATTTATTCAGTCCTCGAATGACTTGAAAGTCAATTTGATGTTTTGCAGAATGGTCTTCAAAAGGAGGTGTTTTTTTTCGATTTAAAATTAATATTCCAATGAGAGCTGCTACAGCACCCAAGCTAATCGATAGAAAAATTGCTGGAACAAAATTAAAATTGAGGTGTAGCTTTGGCATTCCATTTAAAAAAATTCCCAGGCCAAAGGCAAAAAAAGTAATAAAAACAAAAAGAGGAGCTAAGCGCTTAGCTGCCTTTAGCGGGTTAGGAGAATAGAGAATTTTCTTTTGAATAAAGTGAAAGACAATATAGCTAATGGTTGCTCCTAGCAGAGGGGACAGAATCCAGCTAATTACTATATAATAAATTTCGTTCCAATGAATTGCAGAGGCTCCTGCTACCACAATACCAAATCCAAACAGAGAACCAATAATGGTATGTGTTGTTGAAACAGGCCAACCAAAATAAGAAGCTAGTTGCAGCCAAATTCCTGTGCCTAGCAAAGAGGCAATCATCCCAAGAGCTAAAATGAGAGGTTTGTCAAGAAAAAGGGAGGTGTTGAGAATCCCATTTTGAATAGTTTCAGAGACATTGTCTCCAATTAAAAAAGCTCCAGCAAATTCTAAAATAGCTGCCAATATGACGGCTTTTGTTAAGGTCAGAGCTTTTGAACCAACCGAAGTACCCATGGCATTGGCTACATCGTTTGCTCCTATATTCCAGGTCATATAGACGCCAAAAATCAAGCTAATTACTAAAAGAGTTGTCTCCATATTTTAGTGTTGCACTATCTCCTTTCTAAAGTAGTTCTAATTGAGTTAGCTAATTTTTCAGACAGATCTGAAATCTTTGCGATGCTTTCCAAAATACGCATCCAAAGGTGAAAGCTAGCATAGCTCAATTCATTTTCTGAATTTAAAAGTACTTTCAATATATCTCGCTGAATCAAATCAGCTTCATGTTCTTTATACGCGACATCATCAGTCATCGCTTTCACTGACTCAGCTTCTACCCCACCAAACGAAGATTGAAAGAGTTCGTGCAGCTCTTGAATAATTTTATGGGCTGTATTAAAGCAGCTCATATTTTTACCTAAGAATTTTTCGAATTCTTTTATAAGATCTTTTGGAGGTGTAGTCTGCTTCATTGTAAAGAGAATGGCGATATCTTCTGCTGTATCAGCAATGCTATCTTGCAAAGTAAGCATATACAGAAGGACTTCTCTTTCGATAGGAAGAAAGAGGCTTTTAGGGAGCTGATTGCGGATTTCATTTTTGGTCAAATCAGCTTCGTGCTCTAACTTAGAAATTTCATCAGAAAGTTTTTCAACCTTATTCCACTTATCGTGCTTAAGTGCTGAAAAAATATCAGGGATCTTGTCAACACATTGAGCAACTTTGGCCATATGTTTTTGTAGAGGGAAGAAAGGAGATTTCCCAAAAAGGCCGGCTATAGCTCGCATTAAATAGTTTCCTTTTTAATAGTTGGAGATTATTTTATGACATCAAGATGATTATTTCAATAAAATCCCTTTTAGATGAATTTTGAAACTAAAATTATAGATATCAAAAACTTAACAATAAAATCAGACTTACATTCTTCTGTTTTAATTGAGTCCTTAAGTCTATCTGTTTATCAAAATGAAATTTTAACTCTCTTAGGTGAGTCAGGATCGGGAAAAACGACTTTGGCTCTTGCTTTGATGGAACTATTATCAAAAAATTTATATCAAGAAGGATCTATAGAGTACACAGGTTTCCCCTCTAAAAGGGTAAGAGGAAGAGATATTGCCATGGTCTTTCAAGACCCTCAAGTAAGCTTTAACCCTTTTTTCTCAATAGGTTTTCAACTCGATGAGGTTCTATCTACCCATTTAGTAATAAAAAAAAGAGATTACAAATCCTATTTACTCCCCAGACTTGAAGAAGTAGGGCTTCCATCACCCTCACGTTTATTAAAAGCGAAGCCAAACCAACTCTCAGGGGGAGAGAAGCAAAGGGTATTAATAGCGATGGCTCTTCTTTGTGACCCTCATTTACTCATAGCAGATGAGCCTACAGCTTCTCTCGATTTTATTTTACGAGTTGAAATTCTTAAGCTGCTTCAAAATTTAAAGAAAAAAAGAGCCTTTTCAATGCTTTTGATTACTCATGATCTTTTATCAGCTTTGAAAGTGTCTGATCGAATTGCGGTATTAAAAAAAGGACAACTTGTTGAATTAGGTTCTGTAGAACAATTCAAAAATAAGCAAGTTACAGAATATACTCAAAATATTTTGAATTCCCGTATTTTAATGAAGGTCGAATCAAGACTATAGAGCGCTTTTTGTACTTTTGTAAATATCTTTAGCGGCACTTCCCAGCGCACCACATATAGCCACTGATAAAAATACAGGAGGAACAATAACTAATAAAGCAAGAGCTCCAATACTTTCAGCCACTCTGATTAATCCTTTGCAAGAAGCTTTCTTAAGCTGATAGAGTTGACGTTTGGGAAATGTTAGGTTTTGAATTTCTAATTTTTCTTCAATTAGTTTGATTAGAGAGAATGATAAACACGGGTGCGCTTGGCCTTTTGGGTAGGTATGCAAACTATGATGAAAATCTTCAGAATCATAAGGATTTCGTATTCCACTATGATATAGTTGGATAGATTGGCTCCAATCGCTATCACTTAGAGTTTTTTGAAAAAACGCTAACATTTGTTGGTAATTACCAGGCTCTATTTGCCTCGCTTCAAATAAAAGGGGGTGCACATCGTCTTTTTCAAAATCAACTGCTCTGCCAGGTGAGTTTCCTGAAGAATTTAAATAAAAACTATTAAAACTTCCTCCATCTGCACTTACATAAACAGTTACAGCTTGTGTCATAACTAATCCTATTTTTAAAAAATATTAAGATTTTATTAACTAAAAATAGATTTTTTTAATCTAAAAGACTTTGGTAAGCTTCAATTGTTTTTTGCGCTGTTTTTTGCCAAGTAAAGAGACTGGCTTGCTGAATTGATTTTTCTGAAAGGCTTTTGTGCAAAGATGTTTTTCGATAGATTTGCAAAAGGCTTTCTGCAATGGAATCTAGTTTGGAGTCCTTTAAAAGAAGACCTCCATCTCCTACTACTTCAGGAAGCGAGGAATTATGCAGACAAATGGGAGGTGTTCCACATTGCATAGACTCTAAAGCTGGAAGCCCAAATCCCTCATAGCGTGATAAAAAGACAAAAGCTAGTGCATTGGAAAAGAAAGAAGATAGGTCGCTGTCACAAATATAGGGAATATGAAAGACCCTTTTTTCAAGGTTAAATAGGCGAATCTCCTTTTGATATACCTGATGTAAATCTGGGTAGCTTGCTGTTATGGGGCCACTCAATATCAAATTTAGATCTGAAATTTTTTCTTCCAATATAAGTTTAGAGAAAGCTTTCAAAAGGAGGTGAATACCCTTTCTTTCCTCTATTCTACCTAAGTAAAAAAAGTAGGGGGCATTAGGAATCGCATACTTTTCAAGGCTCTTTCTACAGGAATTAGGGTAAAAAAGTTTAGGACAAGCTGCAAGTGGAGTTACAAAAATGCGTTCAGAAGGGATTGAAAAATAAGACATAAGGTCATTTTTAGTAGAGAATGAAGGTACTATAATCCACTTATTTTCCTGAGCTTTTTCGATTTGTGTGATATCTCTGGCATGGAGAGGAAAGAGCTCTGGGTGAATCCATGCAATAAGGTCATGGATTGTAATGAGCGCTTTAGTTTGTTTATTTTTGATTATGGATGGAGAGATTGGAAAAATGTGAAACAGTGAGTGATAGAGCGCATATTGATCGAAATAGTCTTCTTTTTCTCTCAATAAAGAAAAAGAGTAGTCTGGATTTGCAAGCAGGTTTTTAACAAGGTAATAACTATATCGATAAATCCCAGTGCGCGAAGAGCGCCCATTATGTCTGCTATATAAAGGAGAGTAATTAAGCGCTATTTTCTGCAAATTTCAACTATTTAGGAGGTTGATGCTCATCATCATTATCATCATGGTGAGGAGGATGACCTCTAAGCTCTATCATCCAATGTCTTAATCCAAAACCTGCTGGAACTCCGACAAGTAATCCCATCATAATAGTTGGTATAATAAAGGATAAGATAACAAGGATAATTGCCATAATAATATGTACAACAAGTTCTTGTTTGGTTAAGAATCCTCCGACTCTGTGAGAGGTAGATTTTAAAAGGCTAAACAGAAAAAGACCAACTAAAAAGCCGATACCCACAAAAACTAACCCTCCGTTTCCAGGCCTTGTTAAAGAGATAATAAAAGAGACTAAAACAGCCACTAAATAAGTGATTTCAACAAAGTAGTTAGCGAAAAGGCCTTTAGTTGCCTTTACTTTCGGGTGTGTTTTTAATTCGTTGTATTTATCTTGAACTTTTTTAAAATCAATTTTTTCATCATCTTTATGATCAGGTTTTTTTTCTGGATCATGATCAGGGTTCTGATTAGGATGGTTGTCGTCTGCCATTCTTTCCTCCAAAATATTGTTAGTCGAGATATAGTATATTATTATATTTTTGTCCAAAATCTCTTTGTTTTAAAACATGTTCCACTTATTTTTATTTCTAACTATTTAAAATATAGAAGGTAGTGTGCTTTATTTTAATCGATTTCTAATGTTTTTTTTGGCTATTTCTATTTCTTATACTCTTTTACATTGCTATAGATCTGCTAAAGAAGAAAAAAAGACTGTGTATCAAGAGCCTATATCAGCCCCTATGAAAGCTCTTTATCTTCCTGAACAGGCACTAGCCCATTTTGATGAAGGTTTATTGGGGCAAAAAACTCAAAGTTGTAGACGCTCTATTGAGTCGGCTTTAAAATTCCTAGGTTTCAACTCAAGGCCAGATAGAAATCAATCGGAATATTTTTTTGAATGGGATGGAAAAAAAGGCTCCTTACTAGAAGAAAATAAACTCACTTTTAAGCAGTTAGGAGGTACTGTCCCCGAGGAGTTAATGAGTTATAGCTTTACGTTCAAAAAAAATGAAGAAGAGGTTTCTTTGATTTTATTGGAGAACGAAGAGGAGGTATTATCTTTTCCTGTAAAGAGTAAATATATCCCTGAGACTATTTTGGTAGGTGATGTAAAGTTAGATAAAAACTTTTTATTTAAACAGCGAATCTCCTGGCTTGGCTCGGACCTTTTTTTGCAAAAATATGCGCGTGAGGAATATCCAAAGGCACCTTTAGCTCAAAGGTTAGATTTTACTCATTCAAAAGAGCCTTATTATTGTTTGGTACAAGAGAAGGACTGTTTGGTTTGGAAAGAAAATCATTGGGAGCCTGCTGACTCTGATTCACAAGACTATCCTCTGATGAGCATAAAAAAAATAGCCTCTAAGCATATAGATATAGAAGTGTGGAGTTTGGATGGACGAGTAAAAGAATGCTTTACTCTTCAACGTGCAATGACAAAGAGCTTTGAAAAAATAGGAACTTCATTGCGATTTGTTGGAGCTAAAACAAAAGAAAAATGGAGCGTTGAGAGTAATAAAAAACGCTTTACTCTGCAGGCTGGAGACTGGTTGCTTTACGAAAACTCAGAGTGGAAAAAACTCGATTCAGTAGAAGCCTTGGATGGTTATGTAGAAAAAATTAATAGAGGTGAATTATTTGTGGTGGATCAATTTGGCATAAATGAGGGCAAAAAAATTCTGAAAGGTGAGCTCTTTAATACATCGAGAACAGAAGCTAAATCTTACGAGCTTCCTCTTGAAGTTGACAAAAGTAAAAAATAGTCTCCATTTTTCTTGAAACCAATTTTCAAAAAAGTACAATGAAATACATTTTGATAGATTAATTATTAGGTTTTAAATATGAATTTTACGGCAGATATACGTGATTTAAATAGCATTGTACGTGAGGCCAATGTTCCCTTTAACGCTGTTCGAGAAGAAATTAACAAAGTACTGGTAGGACAAAATTACCTGATTGATAGGCTATTAATTGCTTTATTAGCAGATGGGCATATCTTGCTCGAAGGTTTACCAGGTCTTGCTAAAACTTTGGCTATTACAACTTTTGCTAAAACGATAGGGTGTGATTTCAATAGAATTCAATTTACTCCTGATTTACTTCCTGCAGATTTAGTAGGTACATCCATTTATAATCCTAAAGAAGGTACTTTTTCTGTTAAGAAAGGGCCTATTTTTACCAATGTTGTTCTTGGAGACGAAATCAACAGAGCTCCAGCTAAGGTGCAATCTGCACTACTCGAGGTCATGGCTGAAAAGCAAGCGACTGTAAATAGTGAAACTTTTTTAGCACCAAACCCCTTTTTAGTGCTAGCTACTCAGAACCCCATTGAACAAGAAGGAACCTATCCGCTACCCGAGGCTCAAACAGATCGTTTTATGCTGAAAGTGTTAGTGACTTATCCTTCAAAAGAAGACGAAAAAGAAATTGTCCGAAGAATGGCTAGATTAAGTAATCGACCTATTGTGAAGCAAGTTATAGAAATAAATGAGATCTTAAAAGCTCAGAAAATTCTTGATGATATTTACATTGATGAAAAAGTAACAGACTACATTCTCGATGTGGTTTTTGCGACAAGAAATCCTAAAGAATTTGGGATTGATATAGAGGGATTAATTGATTATGGAGCGTCTCCACGAGCGAGTATTGCACTTACTATGGCTTCCAAAGCTCATGCCTTCTTGTCAGGAAGAGGTTTTGTTACACCCCATGATGTCAAAAAAATAGGACATGAAGTCCTGAGGCACCGTATTCGTCTCTCTTATGAAGGAGAGGCTCAAGAGCTAACAACAGATGATATTATTAACCGAATCTTTGATACCCTATTTGTTCCCTAATGCCAGTTTCTAAAGAAATTTTTAAAAATATTAGAAAAATACAAATTCGGACGAATAAGTACGTCCAAGATGTTCTCGCAGGCGCGTACCAGTCAGCCTTTAAAGGGCGAGGTATGGAATTTGAAGATGTCCGAGAGTATCAACCTGGTGATGAAGTTCGAAGCATTGACTGGAATGTAACAGCTCGGATGCAAAACCCTTATGTTAAAAATTTTAAGGAAGAGAGAGAACTTACAGTTCTTCTTTTAGTGGATCTATCAGCCTCTTCTTTATTTGGAACGACAGGGAAACAAAAAGAAGAGTTGATAGCTGAAATTGGTGCTTTACTGGCTTTCTCAGCAAGTAAAAATCAAGATAAGGTAGGGTTGATTCTTTTTACTGACAAAGTCGAAAAATATATATCTCCCAAAAAGGGTTTGAAGCACGTTTTGAGAGTTATTAGAGAACTGTTGCTTTTTAAACCAGAAGGTAAAAAAACAGACCTTTCAAAAGCGCTTCAATTTTTATTAAAAATTCAGAAAAAAAGGGGAGTTGTTTTTATTCTCTCAGATTTCTTTTCTCCTTCATTTAAAGATGAGTTGCTTTTTGCATCTAAGAGACATGATGTTATTGGAGTAAATGTACGAGATCCTCAAGAAATGACTATCCCAAAACTAGGATTGATTCAGTTCAAAGATCTGGAAACAAATAAAGTGCAAATTGTTGACACTTCACTCAAGAAAGTCAGAAAAAGAATTGAAGAAAAGAACTTGAACCACTTAAAAGAAATTCAGAAACAGTTTGAAAATATTGGGGGCGGATTTATTAATGTTTTATCAGGCCCTTCTTACATGAATGCAATACAAGAATTTTTTAAGAGGAGAGTACAAAGGGTATGAACAGATGGATCTTTTTTTTATTTCTTCCTCTCTATTTAACGGCTCACCAATACTATGGAAGTGTCCCTCCAGATTTTTCTGCCAAAGTTTCTAAGCAATCTACAAACCTGACTTTAGAAGATTTCGGGATATTAGAACTTGAAATTAAGTGTCCTAAAGATTTTAAAGTAAGCGATATTGATGTAAAAGATTTGAGTACTGATTCAGAAATTCACTACTTTTCAGCGGATCTCTCAGAGCCTATGGAAGAAGAGAATCTAATAAAGCAAAATTTATCTATTCGTTATGAGCCTCAAGTAGAGGGAACGCACCATTTAGATCTACCTTTGATCTATTTTGAATCAAAGGTGAATTCAGTTCAAAAGCATACTCTTTATCCTCCATCTATTGAGTGTGAAGTTCGGATGGCAGAAGAAGACCCCTTAGAAGAGCTGGAAGTGGCTTCCCCTTTAACTTTAGATGCAACACCTCCTGTAGAGCTGAATGCATATAATAAAAAAGTTTTTTTTCAGAATTCAGAAAACGATATAAAAGACGTGCATCATAGGTTTTTAAATCAAGCGCCTTCCATGAGCTGGAAATGGTTTGTTGGGGCCTTTGTTATTGCTCTAGTTGTTTATAAGCTGTATCAACTAGTCACACGTAAGAGAACTCTTAAGAATTTATTTTCAAGACAAGAAAATCCTAAAGAAAAGGCCTTGAAAGCACTCAAAAATTTAAGAGAAAAAAATCTTCCAGATAAAGGTCAATATGAGGATTTTTATATTGAGATCACTCAAATAGTCAGGCACTATATTGAAGGGCACTACAGAGTTAAAGCACCAGAACAGACAACACAAGAATTTTTGCAAGTGGTGCTTGGTAAAACGTTGTTTGATGACACTATCAATCACTATTTAACAGAGTTTTTAAAATTTGCAGATTTAGTGAAATTCGCTAGACTGCATCCACAGGTACAAGATTGTAGTCAGGCAGAGGAAGCGGCTGAGAGTTTTATTTTGAGTGAGCCCGAAAAGTAATTAAGGGTACTTTTTCAGAAAATCCTTTCCCGTATTTCTTTTCTATTTTTTTGAGTGTTTCGTTCCCATGATTTACTAGAGATTCA
This sequence comes from Chlamydiota bacterium, assembly GCA_022601335.1. Taxonomy (GTDB): domain Bacteria; phylum Chlamydiota; class Chlamydiia; order Chlamydiales; family JAAZZY01; genus JAJACV01. Next base: position 15,675 of record JAJACV010000043.1, read on the forward strand.
TTAGGATCTTTTTTCCAAAGAGCTTTATTTTCTATAATATAGTTTGCAGTTTCATCGTTGAACAAAGCAGACAAAATTTCGTAGGGTGCAGAATAGAGATTAATTTTAGTAGAATAGTTATGAACAATTAAAAACTTGCATAATGAAGGATAGCCACCTTTTTTCCCTTCTACTTCACACCCTTTTAGTATTTTATAGAAAATAGCTTGTAGTTCTGGATCTTTTAAGTTGAGAGAAGCTAAATCTTCGGGTTTCTCAATCTTTACTTTTTTCTTACTACCATTTTCTGATGTTCTGACTAATTTTCTAAGCGTTTCTAGGAGGTCTTTTGCTAAAGAATCTTTGTAGAAGGGTTGATTTTTATAGAGCTTTTCAAAAAGAGCAATAAAAACGTCTTCGTGGAGTTTGTGTACACTATCTTTCTTTAAGAGGTCGTGTAAATTCAAAGCTTCTTTAAAGTGGTATCTCTTCTCTTTTAAATGGCTCTGATTTTCAGGAAGAGTTTTAGGGCCCTTTTTTTGATAATTTACAGTAGCTTTGGAGTTATTGAGTTGAGCCGTGGCAGTATAATTTTCAAAAATAAGGCGCTCTTTTTCTGAAATAGACTGGGCTTGCAGATGTGAACTATTTCGAGAGGTTATACGTGAAATACTATGAGCCACATAACGATCAAGAGATGCCTGCGAGAGAAGTCCAAAGACAAGAAGAAAAGTAAGGGTAAAAGTTAGTGCCATTATTAAAGCTCAAATAAATATTCTTTGTTAAAGGATTTTTCTAAAAATGTAATCTTAAGTTTTAGAGCAAGAAGCTCTTCTGTATCAGAGGGATCTTCACTAAAAGTAACCTCTTTATCTTTTAAATAACCCCAAAAGTATTTTACCTCTTTCACTCCTGAAAAAAAACGTTCCTCTCGTAAAAAAAGAAGGTCTTTTTGTTTTTCGATCTCTTTAGAGACCGCTAACTTTAAGATTCCTTTTTTAAGGGATAGCTCTCCCAAGACTTGGTTAGAAGCTAGGGGGGTTTGATTAATTCCGTTGTCATAGTGAAACGTTAATGTTTGATCTTCCCATTTAAATGGGCCTTCTCTCAAATCACTATTAAACAATATTTTTTTCATACGTAGACGAAAATAATGAGATTTTTGGAACTCTGAATGAGAGATGAGCTCTTTTTTGTTCAATGTGAGTAGAGAGGTATAGTTTGTGAGAGTTGAAGATAACATCAGGGCAAATAGAGGTAAGCCAATAAGAACTTCTATGAGTGAAAAGGTTCGACGTTTGTACATAGTTGTATTTAAATTAACTTATATATATAAATACTTATATTTAGTTTATAAATTAACTTTATAGTTAACTGATTTATTGCTAATATTGTTGGCATATTTAAATAAACAAGGTATTTCATGTCAATTTGTAGTGTATCTTATACTCCACATTGGGACTATTATCCACGATTTTTATCAACTCCTTTAATGAATCAATGTCCAACTGTTGCAGATTTGAGCAGAAAGTATGGTTTAAATTTGGAGAATGTTTCCCCTGGTGCTGATCATCTTATTTTTAGAATCAAAAGTGTTGTCTATAATCTAATCGATTCGATTTTTTTCTCTTCTCGTTCGAACTATAATATTTGCATTGATCTTGCTTTCATAAAATCAGATGCAGAAGCTTATTTAAAAACAGTGATTGCTCAAGGAGGAGAAAAATCTTGTAATGAATACTTGTCGCCGAAAGCTTCAGCTTTTAGATCTGGGCGTATAGCACCCGATATGCATTTTCTGGTGAAACGTAATAATGACTTTTCAAAGAATCTAGGTCTATTAGAAGTGATTTTAGATACAGGAGGTTCTAGCATTGCTCCGCCGAATTCTATTTCAACTATAGAGGTAAATTTTATTCTTTCTAAGCAAAGACTATATATTAAGTGCTTGCTTAAGAAGCATGGTCTGAATTTTGAAGATAATCTAAAAACAGTGACTGAATTACAAAAAGCAATTTATTATGAGGATAGTGTTAAAGCTATGGATCTTTTGACTCATTCTCCTGAAATGTGTGGAAATGTAGCTTCAAATAATACCTTTGCTAGGCTTCTAAAGTTTGTAGTTAATCCTCCGTATACAGAAAATCACATGAAACAAAATATCACTTTATTGACCCATCCTATGTCTATGGCAGCTTTTTCAGATCAGTTTGATATTTTGGACAAATTATTAGATGATAATCCAGTACCATTTTCAGAAATTTATTCTTTAGCCAAAATGGCTTATTTTAAGCGCAAGAATGACCTGGTCAAATATTTATTAAAGCGCGAACCTAATTTTTTGATCTTAGAAAAAGAACTTATTTCTTCTTAAAATTAATTAGGCTTCTGATTTTGAAGGTGAAGCTACCCAGGTTAAAATAGCTGTCATAACAAGGTAGGCTATGAGGCCAAAGATAGGGTAGAGAATGGGAGGCGCTCCTATTTGAGTGAGACCTAAAATAGCAAATAGAGCCACGAGTATGCCCATTAGAGCGTCTCCAGCAACAAGGCCTGAGGCAAACAACACCCCTTTTTCTGACCATCCCTCAGCGCGTTTTCTGTGAACGAGTAAAGAGACAAGTCCTCCTACAAAAATACAGGTTGTTGTCTCAAGAGGAAGATAGAGGCCAATAGCAAAAGCTAGTGCATGAATTCCCATCAGTTCTACAGAAATACCAATCAGTACTCCAACAATGATAAGTTGATAGGGAAGATCTCCCTGTATGAACCCTTTTACAATCATAGAAAGGAGCGTTGCTTGAGGAGCTGAGAGCTGAGATGAGCCTAGATGATACGCTTTATTAAGCAAAATAAGCGTAAATCCAATCACACAAGCAGCAGCTACAGTTCCTATCATCATGGCTATTTGTTGTTTTTGTGGAGTAGCGCCTACTAAAAAACCTGTTTTAAGATCTTGAGAGGTATCTGAAGCTATACAAATAGCGACAGAAACAACGGAGCTTACAATGGCTGCAGTAATCATGTAAATACGATCTGTCCAACCAAAAGCTAAAAATAAAAATAAGCTTATCAGCAGAGTCATAATAATAATGCCCGATGCTGGGTTAGAAGAGCTACCCACAAGCCCTACTGTCATAGAGGTTACTGCTACAAAGAAAAAGCCTAGAACAGCAATAAGTAAGACACTAAAAAAATTGAGATGAAAGACGGGGATTAACCAAAGTCCCAGTAAACAAAAAATAGCTCCTATAATAACAAAAGGATAAGGGAGGTCTTTGGCTGTTCGTAACACTTTTAAACTTTCGTCGCCAACATCCTTTGCGGTTTTTTTAAAAGCGAGCTTAAAGGCTCTAACAATCCCAGGAAAAATACGAAAGAGGCTTAAAATGCCTCCTACAGTAACTCCTCCAGCACCTATATATCGGATATAGTTAGACCAAATGTCACTATTCGAAAGAGAACTGAACGCTTCTGTTGCGGGAGGGACAATGGCTTGTCCTGATGCAAAAATTTTCATAAGAGGCATAATAATCCACCAGCCTAGAAGACCACCAGAGAGCATTGTAGAGGCTATTCTTGGACCTATAATAAACCCCACTCCTAAAAGTGCTGGGGTTGTATCTAAGCTGACGACAGAATTTCTAAAACTTTTTATTTTAAGTGTTAAAACTTCAGGCCATAAATGCAAAAAACCTGTGCAGAAGCGAAAAAGTGCTCCAAGAAGCACTCCATAGATAGCTAGGAGAGCTTTTTTAGCGCCCTTCTCTCCTGCTTTTAAAATCTCAGCGCAGGCTGTTCCTTCTGGAAACAAGAGCTTGCCATGTTCTTTAACAACAAAATGCTCTCTCATAGGAAGCATAAAAAAGATGCCTAAAAAACCTCCTAAAATAGAAAGCATAAAGGTTCGCCCAATGGAAATCGACTCACCTAAGAAATAAAGAGTAGGAATTGTAAAAATAACACCAGAGGCAAGAGCTTCTCCAGCAGAAGCCATTGTTTGAACGATATTATTTTCCAAAATCGAAACACGCTTAAAGCAGGTTCTTAAAATTCCCATTGAAATAACAGAAGCTGGAATAGACGCTGAGACTGTCATACCTGCTTTTAATCCAATAAAAGCGTTACCTATGGCAAAAAAAATAGAGAGAATAATACCCAAAATAACCGCTTTTAAAGTCATTTCTGGAAGAGATTCTTCTGCAGAGACCACAGGAGAATAATTTTGAGAAGTGGTCATGAAAGACTGCTGCTGTTAATTTACCATTCTTCTCAATAACTTGAATCTTTATTTTTTTAAACAATAAATTTGAGAGAATTCAGCTTTCGATTGAGGCTTTATTGTTTTTAAATGCAGTTCTAGAAGAAGGGCGTCTTTTTTTTCATCCTGCTTGTTAATAGACAATGTAACAGGCAATTCTTGATTTCGAATATTTAAGATAATTGTTTTGTAGGCTAGAAGATGATCATCGTTTTTTAAAAGTTCGCTTAAGGTCTCAAAGTCTAACTCATGTTTGATTTCGAAAAAAAGCTCGTCTATTCTTTCGGTAAGTATTTCTTCAAACGTGCTGGATTGATTCAAATGGATAAGAGCGCTAAAACTTTTATAACACATCGGTATACAAAGTGCTAAAATCATCAACCCAATTAAAAGCTCAAGAAGCAAGAAGGTATTTTTTTTCTTTTTGGAGAACATAGGGAAAACCTTTGATTAAAAAAGAAACCGTCTCATTTTTAGGCCCCACAAAAACTAAATAGGTAGGGGGCATGCGACTTCCAAAATAAGAAAAAGAAAAACAAAATTTGTCCCCTTTACCCTGATTCAACAGAGAATTTTTTTTTAAATGTCTAAATTTTTTTATTTTATGTTTAGGGGATAAAAGATGAGGCTGGTCACAATTTATTTCGCAAATTAAGAAGGGACCTTTGTAATATAGGTTTAGGTCTATATCTACTTCATAATGCAGAACAAGGTCATATGCTTGTTGAATAAAGGCTTGAAAAGTGTCAATTTCTCTGTCGAATTGATTCGATTTGACTAATTTTGAAAGTGAAAAAGAGAGGGTACTCATTGCTAAAGCAATAAGACCTATTGAGAAAATAATTTCAATTAGGGTAAATGGATTCTTCTTCATCATTTTTTGTATTTTCAGAAAAAATATCTATTGAAAAGCCATCATCATTCAATTCAACTGAAAAAGGTTTACCCCACCCATCTAAAATTTCAGATGGATCCCCTTTTATTTTCATTAATGGAGAGGCCTTTACATGAGCGACCCAGTTTTCGGAAAGATCGCCAGGAGAATAGCCTTCCAAAAGAGCTAGTTCTAAAATAGACTCTATTTTCCTTTTTGTTTCTTCTGTTTTAAAAGTTTTCCCTTTCTTTACAGCTCCTTTCAGGTTAACTGTAAGTGCTCCACCTACAATTCCAATGAGGATAATCACAAGCATGATTTCTATTAATGTAAGTGCATTTCGTTTCTTTTTCATGAGAGTTCTCCTAGATCGCAAGTGAGTTAATGTCAGTGAGTGGAATTAAAATACCTAACATAATGGTGCCAATGAGGAGACCCATGATAAGCAATATCAAAGGTGAAAGTAAAGTCATCAATTTAGAAAGTTTTTTCTCAACACTCGCTTCATAAATAGAAGCAAGCCTCTCAAAACTTTTTATTAATTCTCCTGAGCTTTCTCCTACTTTTATAATGTGGCACAAAATTTTGGGAAATAGAGGCTGCTTTTGAAACTCTTCACTTAAGCTATGGCCAGATTCGATTTTACACTCTATTTCTGAAATGATCTCTTTTAAAACTTGATTAGAAAGAATTTGCTTTGACTGGCTTAAACTCTCTAGTAAAGGGACTCCTCCTTTTAAAAGGACTTCCATTGTAGAGCAAAATTTAGAAAGAGCCAAGTCCAATAGAAAGGGTTTTAGAAGCGGTATTTTGAGAAACAGAGTATCGAGTTTAGACTTAACTTTTGCCTGTCTTAGTTTCCATTTTAATACAATGAAAGCACTTCCAGCTGATAGAAGATAGGCCGCCTCCCATTTTTTTAAATGGTGACTCCATGCAATAACCGTTTGAGTCAGTCCACGATTCGAGCTTCCTTCAAATAAGTTTTCCAAAGAAGGGACAATGTACAAGATCATTATGTGTATTAAAATAATGCAAAAAATAAGCAGAATGGATGGGTATAAAAGAGCTGCTCGGACTTGTTTCTTGAGCTTTTCTTGACGTTCATAGTCTTGCACAATTCGTTTTAAAGCGTGATCTAATTGTCCACTTTTCTCACCTACTTGAATAAGAGTGCGATAAAAAGTACTAAAGCTGCGAGGGTGTTTATCGAGAGTGGCTGAAAAAGAAGATCCAGATTCAAGTGATTCAGAAATGGAGAAAAGAATATCAGCAATTTTGTCATTTGAAAATTGCTCTTTTAAAAGGTTGATACTTTGAAATAGAGGTAAGCCTGCTTCTATAAGCTGCAAGAGTTCGCGTGTAAAAGATAGGAGAGATGTAAAGGGAGGTTTATGGACCTTAACATATTTACAGGGGTTAATTTGAATTAACTGGATTCCCTTTTCAATAAGTTGTTTTTTTGCATCTAAAAGAGAAGGAGCTTCTAATTTAGCTCGGTAAGTTTGGCCCTGATCGTTGTAAGCCCTAAATGAATAAATAGCCATTGATTAGCTCTCCTGCATTCCAAGTGCGACTCGAAGGATTTCTTCTAAAGAAGTTTTCCCCTCTTTTATCAACCTGAGTCCTTGCTGCTTTAACGTGACCAGACCTTCTCTCTTTGCCGCAGAACGCAGTTGGTGGCTATCCATAGAATCAGCAATATTTTTCTTAACCTCTCCTTTTATTGCCATCAATTCATAAATACCTACTCGTCCGATATAGCCTGTTTGAAAACAATGTGAGCATCCTTCTCCTTTGTAAAAAGTAAGGTTTTTATCGATATTTTCATCTAAAAGTTCGAGATCTTTTTCACAGGGGACCTCAACTTGTTTGCAATGCTTGCAAATTTTACGGACAAGTCTTTGAGCTAGAATACCTACTAACGAAGAGGAAAGTAAATAGGGCTCAATACCCATATCAACCAATCTAGTAATAGAACTTGGGGCATCATTTGTATGAAGCGTGCTGAGGACTAAGTGACCCGTCAAAGACGATTGAATAGCAATTTGCGCTGTTTCTAAATCTCGAATTTCTCCGATCATAATCACATCAGGATCTTGCCTCAAAATGTGGCGAAGACCTTTTGAAAAAGTAAGATCGATTTTAGGATGTACCCCTATTTGAGCAATATTAGGAAGATTGTATTCGATAGGATCTTCTATGGTCATAATATTTAATGAATCCTGATAAATTTCAGAAATACTGCTATATAGTGTGGTTGTTTTGCCACTTCCTGTAGGGCCTGTAACTAAAATGATACCTTCACTTCGCCGAATCATCTTTCTAAAAAGTAGATCCGTATCTGGGTCCATCCCAAGTTCATCAAACTGCAGTTGACTGTTTACATTGTCTAGAATTCTAAGAACAATACGCTCACCACTGGTAATCGGAATCGTACTGACGCGAAATTGAAGCTCTTTTTTTCCAATAGTAAGCTTAATGCGCCCATCTTGAGGTCTTCTTTGCTCGGCAATATCTAACCTTGACATCACTTTTAATCGAGTAATAATATGTGATTTATACTGAGCAGATACAGTATGCCTGTTTTGCAGCACACCGTCAATTCGATAGCGAATGCGAAGTAAATCTTCCATAGGTTCAAAATGTATATCAGATGATCGTTGATTATAGGCCTCTTGAATAATGAAATTTAAAAGGCGAATGGAAGGGGCTTGCTCTTTTTGATCGTCCAGTAAATCGTAAGATTCATGGTTACTTGTGTTAGATTGCTTTTGATGAGATAAATCTTTAATAAAATCGGAAGCCGCACTTTCACTTTGATGGAAACTTTTTTCAATCAAAGAAATAAGTTTTTCCTTAGGGCAATAGCAGACTTTTACACTTAAATTAAGGATAAAGGCAAGCTGCTTTCGTAAGGTCATATTCATAGGATCAGCCATAACAATCTGGCAAGAATGAGCCTCATTTTTAAGAGGTAGAATAAGATGCTTTTTGCAGTAATGATAAGGTAGAGAGTGCCAGCTATGGTCAAGAGATTGAGGATTTTCTTCAAGTAGAGGGATTTTAAAGAAGTGGCATAACTCTTCTACAGAAAAAGATTTTTCAAAATCATTGAAGGGATTGTTAGTAGGTATCTTTTCCATGATTAAATAGTTTCTGAAAAGTCGATTTGTATTGCTGTTCTTTTTCAAAGCCCTTAGCCTCTAAGATCTTTTTAAAAAGTTCAGAGGAATCACCCGGGCGTTTTCTTAAGTCTATAATTTTATACTGTTGAGTCTCGTAGACAGAATCTTCTACAATTCTCGGCGTAATTAATATAAACATTTCAGTGCTTTTGTCTTCTAACGTAGTAAAACTAAATAGTCTTCCAACTCCTGGAATATCTCCTATAAAAGGAATCTTGTCGACGTTGGTTTCTGAGTTCTTTCGCCTCAAACCACCTAATATTAATGTTTCTCCATTAGCAATACGTACCTGGTTTTGAATGTGTCTTCGAGACACATCAGGGCGATTGTTTTTATCAGAGGTGGTTGTATCAAAGATAATGTCTGTCTCTAAGGTGACATAGTGGGTAAAGTTATTATCCTCATCTCCATAGTTAATCGTAGGAGTAATTTGAATGATAATACCATATTGAGCTCTTACAAAAGTATTACTTATTGTACTTGTGCGTGGGTCTTCTACCGTACCCATATTGATAGACTGCTCTTCAACAAGATCAATAATGGCTTGAGTTTGGTTCACAGTTGTAATAGTAGGATTCGAATGAACACATATGTCCTCTTGAGAAATTAAAAAATTATATGCAAAACTAAAAGGCGGGGCAAACTTACCAGGATTTTTTCGAGCAAAAAAGTAATTTAAAATACCTGGTGCTGAGCGATCTGCGGTTGACACATTCCATTTCATTTGAGCGTCATTTTTTTTCACATTATCGCCTAGCTTAAGAAGATTGAGGCCAAATTGAGTCTGATCTACAATTTTTTTCTCGAAAAGAAGGACTTCTATTTCAACCATTTTTTTGGGAATATCTAGCTTTTTAACTAAATCCTTGAGCTTCTCTAGATAGGCTTGTTTAACTGCCATAATGATCAAGCCCGTTTTGGCATCCACTATAAAATTAGGAAAACTATCATTGACGGGTGTGTCCGAAGGAGCAGGTGCCGCCTTAGGGTTAACTACTAAATTAGGTATCACGCAAGTTGGAGGAATGGTTCCTTCTCGTAAATTGCAAGGAGCTGAAGAGGTAGATTTTTCTAGAGCTAGGTGGGGCTCTTCCTCGAACCCCTCTTGGCAAGACATGACCTGATAGACTTGCTGAAGCAAAAGAGCTAAATCTTGGGGGTCAGAATACCTGCAAGTATACCAGTGAAGTGCCATTTGATCTGGGCTGCAAATTTGGTTTGATATATCTTCAAGAATTTTGGTAGCTTTCTCTAAATCTTTTTCAGAACCCATCAAAAGTAGATGTTGTTTAATAGGAACTACAATAATTGCAGAAGTGTCTTGTGCACCTTTAGAATTTACATCGCTTTTTTGATTTTGAAAGCAGGCGGCTAGTATGGATTGAACATCTTCAAGCGAAATTTTATCGATCTGTACTAATTTATAGGCTCTATCTTGTTGATGCACTTTAATAAACTCGACAAGCTTTGTGAGTTCTTTGACTTCAGAGGCTTCCCCAACAATAAGCATACTTGTCCCTATTGTGTGCAAAGAGGTGACTCGCTCATTGACAAAACGTTTGAGGAACTGATGTACGTTTTGAACTTCGGAGCCATTTAAAGGTAAAATAAAGCAGACTTGTTCGTGTGGAGAAATGAGTTCTAAATCTGCACTTTGGCTTATAATATGTTTGAGAGAGCTAGAGTGGTTACCCAAAGTCCAATAAAGAGATTTAACGAAAGAATTAATTTTTTTAATTCCAATTCCATTTTGGAGACAGATCACTTCTATTACTTCTTCCCAAGAGGCCTTAGGTATCGCAAGCGAAGAGCAAAGATGCAGTTCAATACGTGCCATTTCCGAGGGAATGATGTACAAATAGCTTGAAGAAGCATAATCTGTAATTAACCTCTCTAGAGAAGTTTCTTTCTCATGCATAAGAGCATAGGGCTCTTCATCAGGCCCATCACTCATTATTTTTCTAAACTCTAGCTCTTTTTCTTTTAATTGTTGCTTGAGATTTTTAGATACAGCTAAGAAATCAGTAAATGCATGTTCATGACTTGAACCTTCATTAAGTAAATGTTGAGATTTTTCTGATAGATCTCTTAATTGATTTCGGATGTGCCCCATCTCATCGTTTAAAGCATAAGCCTCTGATTGAACCGATTGCTCAGAGTTGTGGATAAAAGAATCTTTCATCTCACTTAGAGATCCTCCACAGAGCAGAGGCGACAAAAGAATAAGATAATAAAATAGAAAGAAAAATCGTAGGGACATAGCTTAAAGAAAACACCAATGCAAAGTCGAGAGCATAGATCTTAACAAAACTTTGATATTTGCTCAATTGAGTAAATACTTTAAGAACTCGAGTTGCTTTGTTCAGGGAAAATAAGAGTAAAAGTACTTCCTTCGCCTTCTTTTGAGTCGACAGAGAGGGTTCCTTTTAGTTTTTCTATGATAATTTGGACAATTGAAAGTCCAAGACCAGATCCTCCAAGTTTACGTGTCCTTGCTTTATCCACTCGATAGAATCGATCAAAAATATGAGGTAAGTCTTTTGCAGGGATGCCAATCCCATTATCGGAAATGGTCACAACGATTGTCTTTTTTGATTTAGAGACGCCTATTTTTAGAATAGGCTTGCGTTGATTATATTTGATTGCATTCTCCAGTAAATTCATAAGCGCTCTGTTGAGAAGGTCTGGATCACCTAGAATAGTTGCTTTATTGTGAGTCTGATCTTCAAATTGAATGTCAGCGTCTTTGTGAAGAGTGTGTACTGTTTGGGCACAATCATTTAGTGTTGCAATGAGGTCACATTCTTTAAGTTCTGATTGAGGTAAGTTTTCAATATCTGCGAGCATAAGAAGATTTCTAACTAAGGAGTCCATTCGAATGCAGTTAGCTAATATTTTTTTAATAATGTCTTTGCGCTGATCATCAGACAAACCTGTATGGTCATGGAGCGTTTCTGAGAATCCACGTATCACAGTTAAAGGGGTTTTAAGTTCATGTGATGCATTCGCAATAAAAGCTTTTCCGAGGTCTAAGATTTGATAGAGATTAGACTTGTCTTGCAATACTAAAATAGCTCCCTGGTCTTGCTTAGGAGTTACAATAATTCCAAGAGGAATTTTTTGATCTCCACTCTCTAAGTCTAATGTTTCATAGATGATTTTATTTTTTTTAGTGCAGGCATGCAATAGGGCTTCACATTTGTTAGATTTTAAGAAAGAAATATGTTTATTGAGGAGGTTTTCTCGAGTAAGATGAAACATTTTAAGAGCAATGTCATTCAAGTAAGTTATATGAAACTGATTATCGACGGCAATCACTCCTTCAGCTAAAGAATTTAAAACAGTCTCCGTTTCATTTCTCTCTTGGGTAAGTGTTTGAACCTGCTTTCGGATTCTGTTCGAGAGTGAATTTAGAGTGTTAGCTAACTGACAAAAATCTTTAGTAATTCTTTTCTCTTCAAGAATAATTTCAGGAAGCTCGTCCTCACGGCCCTCTTGGTAGGGGGTTATCTTTCGTATAATGGTTTGAATGGGCCTGGTGATTAGGTTCATAATGGTCCATGTCATCAAACTAAACAAAACTAAAATTCCAATCCCAAATTTGATCAGGACGAGCTTAAAGCTAGAGCTTAAATCTTTAATTTGGTTAATCGGAAAAGCCGTTCTTATAATATAGGACTGCCCTTGAAATGAAAATGATTGTGCAATATAGGCAAACTGTTCCCCAAAGTGGTATGAATAGTCTTCATGATAGCCAATTTTATGCTTCATAGCCTCTTCAATTTCAGGGTGTCTTTTATAAAGAGGCAGTGCGGACCTGTCTGTGTGCGACTCATATAGGATGCGCCCATCTTTGGAAAGAAGTGTGACTCGAAAAAAAACTAATGATTGGTGGGCACTCAACATCTGAATCATTCCTTGAACATTAGGCGCTTTTTGAATGCTTTCAATGACTTGTTTTGTACGATTTTCTAAAACATCTCGAATCGCATTTCTCACAGATTTAGAAGAGTATGGGAATAGCAGTATGAAGAAAAATAGAAAAACAGCCAGGTAAGAAAAAAAGATTTTTTGACGGAAGTTGAGCATATTGTTATTCTTCTGAATACCCTATTTCATTTAGAAGCCGGTTTAAGTCTGAGAGATTATAATAATGAAGAGAGAGAATTCCCTCTTGTTCATTTCCCTTAAAACAGACTTTTGTTCCAAATTTCTCTTGTAATCGGTTTTCTATTTGCTGTAAAAAAATATTTTTTTTTGAAGCCATTTTTTGTGAAGATGAAGTTTCATTTTTTTGCCTTTTCCTAAGGAGCTCTTCAGTCTGTCTCACGCTTAAGCTTTCTCTGACAATCACCTGAAAAATGGGCAAACAATCTGTCTCATTTTTTAAAGAAAGAAGGAGCTTGGCATGGCCCACAGAAATATCATTTTTAATAAGGGCTTTTTGTATGATTAGGGGTAATGAAAGTAGACGAATTTGGTTGGAAAGGGAGGCTCTTTTCATTCCTAAATGATCAGCAAGTTCCTGGTGTGTCAAACGATATTCTTTACAAGTCTTGTGTAGAGCTGCAGCTGTATCCATAGGGTTGAGGTCTTCTCTTTGTAAATTCTCAATAAGAGCAGAAAGAGCGGATTGACGATCATTTTGATTTTGAACCCAGACAGGAATTTCTTTAAGGCCTGCGATCTTTGCTGCTCGCAAACGACGTTCTCCAGCTACGAGTTCGTACTGTTTATTTTCTAAAGCTCGAACCAGTGGGGGCTGAAGAAGACCTACATGACGTATAGAGTCAGCAAGCTCTTGAAGCTTTTCTTTATCAAAGTGAACTTCAGATCTTGGTTGATTCGGGTTTAATTTAATTTCTTCAACTGAGAGCCATACTGTTTGATGTGTCATATAAGTAGATTTTCCAATAGTACTTGCAATTTAGAAAAAGGTATGTCACCTTTGAAGAGATAAACGAATTAAAAGAGAGATCAGACGTGAATAATAACAAGATTGAGATCCTTCACCCTAATACTTCCAAATTAGAACGCTTTCTTCTCAACATTCTACAGAATAAAAAGAAAGTATCTAAATTACTTACTCTAGGTATTGCCTTCGCTCTTATTCTAACGTTATCCTATTACATGTTGCATAAAACTAAAACAAAAAATTATTCGACTTCTAAAGAGAGTCTTGTCAGTTCAAGACAAAGCATTTCAAAAGCAGAACTTAAAAAGTTTAAAAAAATTGCTAAAGATTTTCCAACACTTCAGCCCATGCTTGATGGTGTTTTAGCTCAAGAATATACAAATCTAGGGCAACTTGGTGTAGCGCAGAATTTATTTACTCGTTTGGAAACACGGCAAAAGGCTCCTGTAGAAAATCTTCAAGCATTTAACGAAATTACTTTTCTTATTGAAGAACAGAAATATAAGGATGCTTTAGATAAAGGGTATGCTCTCAAAGAAATGCTCAAAAATAATTCTCATTTGCAAACTCTGTACATAACTCAGTTGCTCAGGTTGATTAAACTTGAAGAGAAAGTAGGGCATTCTGAGCAAAGACGACTTCTTTTATCTGAGCTGCAAGGTATCGAGGAAGGTTATAAGGATGTACTACAACTAGGGCACTTGAATTTAGAGGCTTTTTTGAATCATCATACTAATTTGCGATATGAAAATTAGCTTGATTGAATTAAATAGATTAATAAAGTATATAAAAAACTTTAATAAAAGTTGTTTTTTTAAGTTATAAATTTGGCTTTAAATTCAAACTTTAAACAAGATATAAACTTATCAACATTAACTTAGCCTTTTTTGGTTAGGTGTTAAAAAATAAGGAGTCCCATGCTCAAATTAGGTAGCTTGCGGATGCTTTTGATGACATTGTTTTGTCTTTCTACACAGAGTGTCTTTGCTCTCTCATCTAGCAAACCTATGACTCGTTTGTCTTCAGAGCTCTATACAGTTTTAAATCAGCCTGTAGAACGGCTTGAAGAGCAGAGTCAAAGTATGAAATCAGATGTTTTGGCAAAAATAGAAATTCTTTCTAAAGAAGACGCCAAAAAATTTATGAAGACATTTAATTTAGGTGAATTAAGTGTTTTACCCTACACTCCCTTATGTCAACCCAATGCATCAGCGAGATCTCAAGCTTATTTTTCTTTCAAACTACCCGATGTTTGTGGAGGAGTCAAAGTAAAGACCGGATTAAGTTACCATCTTGCTGAAAATCAGAAAAATGGCATAGGCTCACGTGAGCATGTTCTTTACCTTGTTTCAACAAAAGCTTTAAATGACACACGATGGAAACCTTTCATTTCAATTTCATATATGAGAACTCAATCTCGAGGAACTCCAAGACAGAACTATCGAGGACTCAAAGAGATACGTAGTAGATCTTCTTCTCAATACAGAGGGCCTGAATCTTATACATTGAGTACAACGTACTCAAATGTTGAAGTTTTAGAAACCTGTTGTGGGCTACAGCCTCATGAAAAACTCTCTTTGGTATTCTCCTTTAATTATCTGAAACCTTTAAATAAAAAGGTGAGACTTTTAGATCCCTTTAAAGGCCGAGTTTTTGATGAATTAAAAGTTTTACATCGCTCACAGGGGCTAGATCTTAAGGTAGATTATGCTCTCAAGGAAGGCCTAAACCTTTTAGTAAAATCTGAATATCTTTTGTCAAATAGTTCTTTTAAAAATAATGAAGATAAACCTGTTATTATTGAAGGGCAACTTATTGTTTCATTCTAATTAGCGAAGAATCTCTTTTAATTTTGATCAAAAAAAAACCTCTCGTTTTGAGAGGTTTTTTTTTAATAGAGTGCTGTTTTTATTAGTAACTCCACATGACTCCAATATAGGGGGCAAATTGGTAAACGGTTCGGATGCTAAAGGGTTGCTGGAGACTTACATTGTCATTTTCTGGGGTGTTTCCAGCTTGTCTAATTCTTTGTTGGTTGAGTGCGCCCATTGATCTCGCTTGTCCCCAAATATTAAACTTGATTCCGAAAAGCATAGAAAAATTGATGCTAGGCTCTGTGCTTTTTAATTGAAAACCGAGATCGGTCATAAAAAAACAGTTTGCTGAAATTTTTTGTCTAAAATAAGCACATGTTCCAGTATCAATACTTAAAAGCGAAGGCGTCCACGTTTGCCAGGCAGGTCCAACAGCAAATGAGATAAATTGTGATAAGGCTAATGATTTGCATACAAAGGTATAAGGGGAATAAAAATAAGTTTTAGCAACAAAGGCATTTAGGTCTACATTAGCTCTAAAATAATAGGCAATTTTCCCTGTATTTACGTTAGAAGAACTCCAGAGGTTTCTTTCAAAAATAACGTTGTGCTGACCTACATATGAAATCCCTAATCCCATCCAACTCCATGGGTTCCATCCGAGGGTAGCATCTATTAAAGGGGTGCGATTATAACCCGTCCCTCCTTGGTAATTGGGTGTGGAAGTCTTTAGTAGCTCATGTAGCGAGGTATAAGCATCACTGCCTTTTTGACCACTGAAGTATAGCAAGCCAAGTCCAAGAGAGGTGTTGTAGAAATAAGTTGGAGTTTTTCCAATGTTAGATCGGGATGTAAAATAAAAATTTCTGCAGCTAGTGCTGTTATTTGAAGAGCTTTGAGCTTGCAAATTTGGCTGGTTTTCATTTTGTAAGTTTATTGTCTGTTCGGCTTCTGCGCCTAAAGTTGACAAAGCCACAAAAAGTAAACTTACAAAAAAGGTACTGGTTTTTAGTAAATTTCTAAAAAGGGTCATAAGACATGTCCTAGAGTTATGATTTAATGAAGTAAGTCTTTGTAAAATTAATTTTAAATAAAAACAATTATATAATGCCTTTTCAGTAAGTAAATCAAAGCTTTGATTCCTATTTCAGTCATTGATAAATCTTGACGAGAAACTGACTATCAAGTAAGATCCTTACAAAAATTTTAGAGAAACTAGGTTTAGAGGTCTGATGTACGCTATTATTGAAACAGGTGGAAAGCAATTTCGAGTCGCAGAAGGGGATATTATTGACATAGAGCTTCTTAAAGAGGCTGAAAAATCAAATATTTCATTTACTGATGTGAAGCTTTTTCACGACGGAGAAAAAATTGTTGTAGGGTCTCCTCACGTGGACGGTTGTACTGTTCAGGGAGAGCTTTTAGAGGAAATTAAAGGTCCTAAGGTTATGTCTTTTAAATATAAAAAGAGAAAGAGTAGCCATAGAAGAGTGGGTCACAGACAGAGATTTAACCGCGTGAAAATTACTGGTATCACACAAGGAAAGGAGAAATAACCCATGTCACAGAAGAAAGGACAAGGAGCATCTAGAAACGGTCGAGACTCACATTCACAGCGTTTAGGAGTCAAAGTAGGCGATGGTCAATTTGTAACTGCTGGTAGTATTCTCGTACGTCAAAGAGGTACCAAATGGCACCCAGCTGATAATGTGAAACGCGGAAAAGATGATACACTCTTTTCTTTAACGGATGGGAAGGTCGTTTTTAGGTCTGCAAATAAGACCTTTGTATCGGTCGTTCCAGCTTAAAAAATATTTTAACACACCCTTTTAGTTATGTTTACAGATTCTATATCCGTTAAATTAATCTCAGGAAGGGGTGGACACGGCATTGTTTGTTGGAGACGGGAAAAGTATATTCCCAAAGGGGGGCCTACAGGCGGAAACGGTGGAAATGGCGGCGCTATCAAAATAGAGGGCGATGAAAATATTCGTTCACTCGATCCCTTTAGATCCAAACGTTTAATTAAAGCTGAAAATGGTCAATCTGGTGGACCTAATCAAAGACAGGGAAGAAGAGGAAAAGATCTGGTCCTTAAAGTTCCTTGTGGTACCCTTATTAAGGATGCTAAGACTCAAGAAGTTCTCTTCGACATCACTGAGCACTCTCAATCTATTGTTCTCTGCACAGGTGGTAGAGGGGGGCGCGGAAACTCCACTTTTAAAAGCTCTGTAAAGCAAGCTCCTAATTACTGTACTCCAGGGACGGATGGAGAAGAAAAAGAGTTGGTTTTGGACCTCAAAATGATTGCTGATATTGGCTTAGTTGGCTTTCCAAATGCGGGTAAATCTACCCTTATAAATTATCTAACAAGATCTAAAGCTAAATGTGACGCTTATCCCTTTACGACTCTGTCTCCTAATATTGGGTATATAGAAACGGCTGATTTTATGCGTTATTCACTAGCTGATATTCCTGGAATTATTGAAGGAGCTCATAACAACAAAGGCTTAGGTCTTCAATTCCTTAAGCATATTGAACGAACAAAAGCTCTTTTCTATATCTTGGACGCTGCTTCAGAAGATCCGCTCAAAGATTTAATGATTCTTCGTGAAGAAATTAGATCTCACCAGCCAGACACTCTCAAAAAGCCTGCCATTGTTCTGCTAAATAAATGTGATTTAGAGCATTCAGATGAAACAGTTACTAAAATTCAATCGGAATTAAAAGGCGTTTCAGTTCTCAAAATTTCTGCAAAAGAAGGCGATGGAATGGACGAGCTTAAAAAAGAGCTCTTTAATCTAATGGCTCCTTTTGATGACTGGAAATAAGTAAAAAACTATTCCTTTTCAGGGGGATTGTAATAGCACACGAGTTCTATCATTTTTTCGTTTTCCCACTTCATAAAATCCACTCCTACAAAATGGTTATCATCCATGACAATTTCAAACTTAAGAATTGTTGTATCATTCTCTTGAAAAGTTTCAAAAATTTTGTATGAAATATAGCAATGGGTATCAAAACCTTCTTTCAAAATAGCTAATATATTCTCTTTTCCTCTAACCCATTTAAGAGCAGGATCAAAAAGAGAACAATCTTTATGCAGAAGCTCTGAAATTCCATGGATGTCTTTATTCGTAAAATATTGAGCAAATTGATTCGATAAGTCTTTTAAATCGTGTGTTACTTTCATCAAACCTTCTCCTTAAAATATAGATGGAAGCTCAATAGTATATAATTATTTAATTATTTACGATAGCTAAGCTCGTAGCTTCAGTCTTTTAGATTTAATAAATAGAGCAATAACATAGGCAGAACCTGCCAGTAAAGCGATCGTGGCTCCTGCTGGCCAACTTAAATGATAGGCAAAGAATAGGCCAAAGTAAGAAAAAACAATATTTATTAAAACAGCAATAAACATCATTGCAGGCAAAAAGCGTGTAAAGAGATTGGCAATGGTTGCAGGAACCACCAACATGGTAATCACTAAAATAGCGCCTACAATTTGCATGAGAAGCACAATGGTTGTAGCAATCAACCCAAGGAGAACAAAGTAGAGCACCTTTACGGAGACACCCTGAAGTTTAGCTTGTGTTTCATCAAAGCAAAGAGTTAGCAGCCTATTATAGGTAAAGGCGACCACTGCTAATATTAAAACATTAAGTATAAGCAAGAGCCAAAGCTCTTTCGATGTCACCCATAAAATATTACCTACTAAATAGTTCCCAAGCTCAATTTTAGGGCCTGGAGTATTCGATAGAAATAAGATGCCCAAAGCCATACCAATAGACCAAATAGCTGCAATAACTGAGTCTTCACGCTCTCGATAGTTTAAGTGAATCCAACCTAGGATTAAAGCAGAGAGAAGTCCGGCAATAAGCGCTCCCATAAGAGGCGAAATCCATGAAATGGCAAAGGTGCTTTTAAGCCAAACACTAAACCCAATGCCCCCTAAAATAGAATGGGCTATTCCTCCACTAATGAACGAGAGCCTTTTAATAACCACATAAGAGCCTACGACACCACCCGCTATAGATGCAAAGATAGCAGCTAGCATGGCGTATTGTAAAACAGAGTGTTGTAAAAGAGCCTGCAGAAAAGACATTATTTGAAAACCTCCTGAGCTAAAGAGGTTTTTTCAGGTTTTTGGTAAAGTCCCATAGAAAAATGCTGACAAACCTCTTCGGGTTTTAATGGGTAGAGTTGACCATGAATGCATAAAACTCTATCCGATCCTTTTCCAATATGATCGAGATCATGTGTAACCATTAAAATAGTCATCCGTCTTTTAAGACGCTTTAAAATCGTATCGATTTCAAGCTGCGCTGCAAAGTCTATACAAGAGGTGGGTTCATCTAGGATTAAAATTTTAGGCTTCGTAGCAAGCGCCCTAGCAATTAAGGCTCGTTGCAGTTGTCCACCTGATAAAGAACCCATCGATTGGTCTTTATAATTTGTTAAACCAACTTCTTCAATAGCGCTTAAAGCCATCTTTTTATCTTTATCAGAGTATCTGCCATGCCATGGCAGTTTCGATAGTCTTCCCGATAAAACGACTTCAAAGACTGAAATTGGAAAAAGTCGATCAAAAGGAAAAACTTGAGGGACGTAGGCTATACTTGTGCGCGCTTGAGTAGGTGATTTTCCTAAGACTGCTATAGACCCAGAAGATGGAGGTATAAAACCCATTATAAGTTTTAAGAGGGTTGTTTTTCCGCCTCCATTAGGACCTATAATATGAACAAATTCACCAGGGCGTATGACACAAGATATCTCCTTTAATATAGGGGTATCATTATATTGAAAATCAACATGGTTGATACGGATGGCTTCAATCATGAGGCTTGTCCCCTAAGTGAGATCCAAATTCACGCATATTTTCAAAATAGTTCTCAGCGTAGGGATTTATCTCTATCAAATTCAAGTGCTCTGATTTAGCTAACTGTTCTGATGCTTTGTAGTTATACTGCTTTTGAACATAGAGATTTTGTATCTGATTTTCTTTTATTTTGATCAAAAGATCTGAAAGTTCTCGAGGTGTTGGATCTTGTCCTTCATTCTCTAAAGCTAGTTGATGCAAATGGTATTCCTTAGCAAAGTAGCCAAACGCTGGGTGAGAGACAAGAAAAGACATTCCCTCTTTGTTCTTAAGTTGATCACTTAAATAAGCATCTAGACGCTCAAAATCTACATTTAAAATCTCAAGCTGTCGATCCACTGTTTCTTCATATTCAGGAAAATGTTCTTTTAAAAGGCGTGCTATTGTTTGGCACTGCATCTTTGCAATTTTTGGACTCATCCAAAAATGTAAGTCATCTACATGATGATGGCTACAGCAAGAGACCTTTAAAAGATCAACATGCCCATCTAAACTTACAATATCGATTTGAGGGTTATTCTTTTTGAGAATAGGTGTAAACTGCTTTTCAAAGGGTTCTCCAGATAAAAACCAAATTTTAGCAGAAAACAAGTCTACTAGTTCTTTAGTCGCCGGCTCAAATCCATGGGGATCAGCAACCTCAGGTACCAAATTTTTGACTCGCACTTTATTTTCAGTGAGCCTTTCAACAAAATATTTGTAGGGGGCAATAGTTACTAATACTTCTGGTTTAGATGAATGTTTATTTTGAGAAATAAATAAAAGACTTCCTATAGTTAATAAACCTACAAAAAATGTTAAAATTATATTTTTCTTCATGTGTAATAGTTTATTAAATAATAATATATAATATCCTATAAAATCACTTATTTATCAAGTAAAACTCCTTTTCTATTGAAGATTTCTCTCTAACTGGTCTAAAATCAACGCTCTTTTCTGGAGGGGTGTCTGAGCGGCCGAAGGAGCACGCTTGGAAAGCGTGTGTATGTGAAAACGTACCGTGGGTTCGAATCCCACTCCCTCCGACAACGCAACGAATTCGAACCCTTGCTCTCCAAGAGTGCAAGGGAGTCGACTTGACTATCAGATACATAGTAAGCTCTTTTTTGAATAAGCTGCCCATTCTCCACAAAACATTCTCTAAGAACTGCTTCCATTTCGATAAAGTTAGAACTGAGGCTTTTGTATTTAGGCTCAAAGTTTCTTGAAAATTGTCTAATCGATGCTCAATCCATTCCTTGGGGAGGGGCTTTAAAACTTGATTTTCGCTGATATTCAAGTCCATTCATTTCATATTTTATTTTTTCTGAGCGATTCTCAGCATCATTGATGGCTTCTGATACAACGTTTGAAAAATTACCTGTTTTAATGAAGTTTAAGAGGTTTTGGAGTTCTTTTTGAACTTTATCAAATTGACACTTTTTTTGTTTCAGTTCTTCAGGTACTTCATTAAGCGATTTATTAATTTCTTTTTCTAAGCTTTAATAAACGTACTTGAGATTTTCAGCAGTCAAAATTCTTTCATTTAAGTTTTGGAGAATGTGTGCCTCGGCTTTCTTCCTTTGTATCATAAGCTTGTTCGAGCATGTTTTTCGTTTGTTATTGTAACAACCATAGTAGCCGCCGCCTTTTCCGCTTACTTGAACCATAGCTCCCCCGCAGTGTTTGCACCTCAGTAATCCTGCGAGTAGATGATTTGGACTGGTATGAACATAGCTTTTAAAACTTTTGCTCACTTTTTCAGATTTCTGGGACATAGGCCAAGAGCCATCTAAACTTTTCCAACACTTGCAAACTTGATTCCAGATCTTCTTGTTGATGATGATGAGTTCTTCTTTAAAGATGGCAATTTGCTCGTCTTTGTTTCTTTCTACTTTTTTTCTTCTGCCGCTCATTGGGTCTCGGACATTCTTGTATTTTCTCCAGGCCCAATTGCCAGTATATTTTTCATTTTTAAGAATTCGGCTGATAGTTGAGGCGCACCATCCACCTTTTTGATTTTTTTTAGTAGGGGTGTTTGTTTGATTAAGTTTTTTCAGAATTCCTGAAATACTTTTTCCTTCTATAAACCACTGATAAATTTTTCTGATAATTGTAGCTTCTTCCTCATAAATTTTATGAACCATTCCTTCATATTTAGGTTGTCCTTTTGTATTTAACCTCAGTTCCCCAACAGGATGTGATTTATAACCATAGAGACTTTCTCCTTGCTGTATCCTTTTTCTTTGTCAAAATTTTATTTTAAAAATCTTGTATTAATTTGAGTTAGAATACATAAGAAAGTAAAGAACAAATCTGCGATCTATGTCTCAAAATAGTTTTTATGTACTTAGGTGCATTTCATGCAAAGCTGAATTTAAAGACCATCAAAGCTCAAGTACTTGTCTAAAATGCTTAGATCCTTTGGAAGTTATTTTAGACTATGAAAAAATTAAAAAGAGAATCAATCTCTATGCTCTTAAAAATGCTCCGATTTCTACCTTAAAATATCTAAACTTCTATCCGATACACAACTTAGAGAAGATCGTTTCTTTAGGCGAAGGGGGAACGCCTCTTCACAAATGTAAAAGTTTAGAGAAGGAATTTTCTCATAATGAACTCTACGTGAAAAATGAGTCGGCTAATCCAACAGGTGTTTTTAAAGATCGTGGCACACTTGTTGAAATTACAAAAGTTTTAGAGATGGAGGCCAAAGGGGTTTGCTTTGCATCAACAGGGAATATGGCAGCCTCTCTGGCAGCTTATTGCACATTGGCTCAACTTCCTTGTTACGTACTTGTGCCTGAAAGTACACCCATAGGAAAACTAGCTCAAACATTGTCCTATGGCGCGAGAATTATCCAAGTGAGAGGAACTTATTCAGAATGCGCAATACTTGCTGAAAAAATGGCTAAAAAGCATGGTTTTTATCTTGCAGGAGACTATGCCTTTCGCTTAGAGGGACAAAAATCTTTAGGAATAGAAATTGCAGAACAGTTGGATTGGAACGCTCCTGATTATATTATCTGCCCTATTGGCTGTGGAACCAACCTTGCAGCGATTTGGAAAGGGTTCACAGATCTAAAAAAATTGGGACTTATCAAAACCCTGCCTAAACTTATAGGTGTACAAGCTAAAACCTGTAACCCTCTTGTAGAGGCTTTTAAACAAAATAAAAAGAACTTCAAGCCATATTCTTATCCTAACACCATTTGTAGTGCAGTGCAGGTAAGTGATCCTCTTGATGGGAAAAAAGTATTGAAAGCCGTATATGCCTCTAAGGGTATAATCATGGATGTTCAAGATGAAGAAGTGCTCGAGTCTGTGCAATTGCTCTCAAAAAAGGAGGCCATATTTTTAGAACCTTCGGGAGCCATGCCTCTTGCAGCTTTTATTAAACTTAAAAAAAGACGTTTTTTTAAAAAAACAGACCGAGTGATTTTAATCGGGACTGGTAATGGACTCAAGGACCCGTTGAGCGCGGTTAAAATTTTACCAGATCCACCCACTGTAGAGGCTAATTTAAAAGAAGTTGAACGTTGCTTTCAATCAAAACTCTACCAAATGCAAGCTGTGAACTTAAGGTCAAAGGATAAAGTCCTCTGGAAAAAAGCTCCAACATGTGCTTTATTAAAGAAAACTATAGCAAAAGATTTTTCCGTACAGTTTCCCGAAAGTGTCTTAAAAGATATCTTAAAAACATGTAAAGGGTTTGAGATTAAGGGCAAATCTATCACCCATCAAGATCTTCAAAATATTTTGGAAGAACATTTAGATGAATATACGCTCTCCAAAAAGGTATTGGAAGTAGTGGATTTTAGTACAAAAACATCTCTTAATGAAAAAGCTGAAGGGGAGATTAAAGTCCGTCTAAAAAATAAAATTTATTTATCAAAGTCAAAGGGGAATGGAACTGTTGATGCCTTGATCAAAGCGCTGAATAAATGCCTGAGGGAAAAAGATCCCATTAAAATGAAATTGACAGATTATCAAGTCGCCATCTTCTCTCCGGGAACTAATGCTAACGTGAAAGTTTTGATAAAGGCAAAAGATCAAAAAGGAAATAAAGTAATTGGGCAGGGCACCTCTCCAGATGTGATTGTGGCCTCTCTAGTCGCTTACGAGAAATGTTATAACTTTTTATATGCGAGGCAAACACAATGAGTCTAAATAAAAAGAGCCAGCTTGTCACGCTTGGTGAAGAGAGAGCGCCAAACCGAGCGATGCTAAGGGCAACAGGCCTTAAAGAGGAAGATTTCTCAAAGCCTTTAATAGGAATTGCAAGTGCTTGGAGTCAAATCACTCCGTGTAATATGCATTTGGATAAACTTGCTAAAGCTGCTGAAAAAGGACTTAAAAAATTTGGGGGTGTTGGAAGGATTTTTGGTGTGCCAACAGTAAGTGATGGGATTTCCATGGGGCACATTGGCATGAAATATTCTCTTGCCAGTCGAGAAGTTATTGCCGATTCTATTGAAACCGTCTGTTCCGGTTTGCAATTTGACGGACTCATTGCGATTGGAGGATGTGATAAAAATATTCCTGCAGCGCTTATTGCGATTGGGCGACTCAATATCCCCAGTGTATTTATTTATGGTGGAACCATTTTACCGGGAAAAATTGACCGAAAAGCGATTGATATCGTGAGTGTTTTTGAAGGCGTCGGCGCTTATTTAAAAGGTAAAATTACTAAAAAAGAGCTTTATCAAATTGAGTGTAGAGCTTGTCCTGGTCCAGGTTCGTGTGGTGGAATGTACACAGCTAATACAATGAGCTGCGTGGCAGAAACAATGGGCTTGAGTATTCCGATGGGCTCAACCACTCCTGCTCCTTATAGACAGAAAAAAGAGGAATGCCTTTTATCAGGAAAAGTTCTTATGGGTAATTTGAAAAAAGGACTTTTACCTAAAGAGATTGTTACAAAAAAAAGCTTAGAAAATGCACTTAGCGTTCTTATGGCTGTCGGAGGATCAACTAATGCAGTTTTACACCTTTTAGCAATTGCTCATGCTTTTGACTTGCCTCTCTCTCTAGAAGATTTTGACAGCTTTTCAGAAAAAGTTCCTCACCTCTTGGATCTAAAACCTGGCGGGAAATATTTGACACGCGACTTTCATGAAATAGGAGGGCTTCCTGCTCTCCTAAAAGTGCTTTTTCAAGAGCATTTGATTCATGGGGATACAAAAATGCTTAACGGCGAAACTTTAGAAGAAAATTTAGAAAAAGTTAAGTTGCCAAGTACTCGTCAAAAAGTGCTCTATTCTGCAAAAGAACCTTTAAGGGAAAAAGGGCATATCGTGATTTTAAAAGGCAACCTTGCAAAGTATGGGTGCGTTCTAAAAGCCAAAAACATTAAAAAGAAAAAGCACGTGGGGCCAGCCAAGGTTTTTAATAGTGAAGCAGAGGCGTTTTATGCCATAGAGCATGACAAAATTGAGAAAGGTGACTGTTTGATTATACGTTATGAGGGACCCAAAGGGGGGCCAGGAATGCGAGAGATGCTCTCTCCAACAGCAGCTCTTGTTGGAAAGGGTTTAGGCTATGAGGTTGCTCTTATTACTGATGGACGATTTTCAGGAGGATCACATGGTTTTGTTATTGGACATGTAGCACCAGAGGCTTATGTGGGAGGAACGTTAGCATTGATAAAAAGCGGAGATACTATTGAAATTGATATGGTCCAAAAGAGTATCGATGTCAAGCTTTCTAAAGAAGAGTTAGAGGAGCGTCGAAAAGAATGGCAAAGGCCTGTAGATAAGTTTAAAAAGGGCATTCTGGCGAAATATAGAGATCAAGTCTCTTCTGCGTCTCTAGGTGCTATAACAGATAATTTCGAAGGATAGGGGGAGCGTATGCATTTTAAAGAAATTAATGAAGATATTGTGACAAGAGATGAGTTTTCACTTAAGAGAGCGCAAGAAGTGCTTAGTAGCGAAACTATTGCAGTCATTGGTTATGGTGTACAGGGTCCTGGTCAGGCGCTAAATATGAAAGATAATGGTGTAGAGGTGATTATTGGACAGAGGAAACCAAGCTCATCTTGGGATAAAGCTCTTAAAGATGGATGGGAAGAGGGGAAGGATCTCTTTGAAATAGATGAGGCGCTTGAAAAGGCTTCTATCATTATGTATCTTCTCTCGGATGCAGGGCAAAAACTACTTTGGCCTAAAGTCAAACCCCATTTGACGAAAGGGAAAGCATTGTATTTTTCACATGGATTTGCTATTACCTACAAAGATCAAACAGACGTTATTCCTCCTAAAGATGTTGATGTTTTTTTGGTTGCACCTAAAGGACCTGGAGGGAAAGTTCGGGAGCTCTTTCTAAAGGGTGCCGGAGTTAACTCGAGCTTTGCTATCTTCCAAGATGCAACAGGAAAAGCCAAAGAACGTTGCCTTTCAATCGGCATTGCACTTGGTTCAGGCTTTTTGTTTCCAACAACTTTTAAAAAAGAAGTTTATTCAGATCTTACAGGAGAGCGTGGCATTTTGATGGGGGCCATTGCAGGGGCTATGGAAGCGCAATATCAAGTTCTCCGCAGTCATGGCCACAGTCCTTCAGAAGCATTTAACGAGACTGTTGAGGAAGCAACACAATCTCTATACCCCCTAATTGGAGAGAATGGAATGGATTGGATGTTCGCCAACTGTTCTACTACTGCACAAAGGGGCGCATTTGATTGGAGGCCTAAGTTTAAAAAGGCCCTTCTACCTGTATTTGAGGAGTTATACCAAGATGTGGAGAGCGGAAAAGAGACAGAGCTGACGCTTAAAGCTAACAGTGATTCAAACTATAAAAAGAATTTAGAGGCTGAACTAAAAGAAATGTCAGATGAAGAAATTTGGAGAGCAGGAAAAATCGTACGTTCACTTCGTCCAGAGAGGCAAAACTAATGGCAGAAAAAAAATATACGGGAGCTGAAATTCTTTGGAAAAGTTTGGAACATGAAAAAGCTAAACTTCTTTTTGGTATTCCTGGAGGAGTTGTTTTACCCTTTTATGACGCCATACATAAAAATAAAAAGATAAAGCATGTTCTTCCTCGTCATGAGCAGGGAGGAGGGTTTGCAGCAGATGGTTACGCCAGAGCCTCAGGGGATGTGGGACTTGCACTGGGAACCTCAGGTCCAGGGGCCACCAACCTTTTGACCTCTATTTCCAATTCTCGAATGGATTCAGTACCGGTAATTTATTTAACAGGACAAGTGCTAGAAGAAGTAGTAGGAACAGATGCTTTTCAAGAAATTGATATTTTAGGAATGAGTATTCCGGTGGTTAAGCATAGTTATTTGGTCACTAAAGCAGCAGATATCCAAAGAGTAATTAAAGAAGCTTTTTATATTGCAAAGGAGGGGAGACCCGGACCTATTCACATAGACTTCTTAAAGGATGTTTGGGGGCAAAAAACATTGTTTAAAAAAGACCCCAAAATGCAAATACCAGGTTGTCATATCAAGCCTAAGCTTTCGTCTGATCTCGATATTTTAAGGCTTAATCGTTACTTTGAGAGAAATGACTTAAGGCCAGTTGTTATTGCTGGACACGGGGTTGAAATATCTAAAGCACAAAAGGAATTATTGGCATTTGTAAAAAAGCATGAACTTCCAGTTGTGAATACATTACTTGGTTTGGGTAACTTTCCTCAAGGAGATCAACATTTTTGTGGAATGGTTGGCATGCACGGTGATGCGGTAGCAAACTATGTTGTAGATCGAGCCAATCTCATCATTGGAATAGGTTGCCGCTTTGATGATCGAATCACAGGTTCTTTGAAATCCTTCATCAAAGGAAAAGAATTTGTACATATGGATATTGATCTCTCGGAGATTAGTAAAAATATACCTTGTCACCTTGCTATAGTGGGTGATTCTAAAGAGACCCTCACAAAAGCCAACTGTCTTCTAGATAAACATAACTATCCCGGTTGGTGGGAGCAGATTAAATCACTCAAAGAAAAGTATGGTTTTTTAAATTTCACAGGACCACAGTCTAAAAAAAACTTACTTAGCCAAGCTGAACTTATCCATGAAATATCAGAAGCTACAGAGGGAAGAGCCATTGTCACGAGTGATGTGGGAAGGCATCAAATGTGGGTGGCCAGATTCTATCGCTTTAAACATCCTAATTCCCACCTTTCTTCTGGAGGCCTTGGAAGCATGGGCTATAGTATCTCAGCGGCAATAGGAGCAAAACTTGCTAAACCTCAGAGAGAAGTTTGGTCGATTTCTGGTGATGGGGGATTTAAAATGAATATGCAAGAGCTCGGCACTATTGCTGAATATAATATCGATGTGAAACTCGTCATTATGGAAGATAACGCATTTGGGATGGTCTACCAGTGGCAAAATTTGCTGTTTAAGGGAAATGTGCAAGAGTCAAGATTTCAAAACCCAGACTTTTGCTTAATTGCGAAAGCTTTTGGAATACGTACTTTTAAAGCTACAACAATGCTCGAGGCTAAAAAAGCAATTCAATCAGCTCGAAGAGTCAAAGGCCCAGTTTTAATTGTCTTCAAAGTTAATCCTAATGAGCATGTCTATCCTATGGTTGTTCCAAAAAAATCACTTGGAGAGCAAATTCTTTATGAGTACTAAAAATACCTTTCAACTTTTAATTCGTGTAAAAAATGAAATTGGTGTGCTCACACGCATCGTAACACTCCTACGTAAATATCGTATTAATATTCGCTCTTTGCACATTTCTCCATTGGATAATAAAGAGGTTTATTCTGATATGCTTATGGAGATTATCTCTAAAAGAGAAGACATTGATTCGATTATCAATAAGCTCTACAATCTCATTCCTGTTCTAGAGGTTAGGCAGGGTAAAAATGCGCATATTAAAACATAAAGTAAAGAGGCCTATTATCGAAAAGTGTTTGAGCCTGGAAAAACTATGGCATACAATCGATTTTTACAAAGATAAAGCCTTCACTAATGTTTTAATGTTAATTTTTAGTCTTCGAGCAATAAACGGGTTTGACATTCCTAAGGTTTTTAACTCTTTGATTTTAGGAGCCAAAATTTGATAAAGAGGTAAACTCTAATGACAAGGTATTTTCACAGTAAATGGTATTAAGGAAAAGGTTCGAATTCGTTGCGACCGGGTCCGAGTTTTTCTAAGTAACTTATAGTTAATAAAAAATATAAT
>JAJACV010000044.1 GCA_022601335.1 Chlamydiota bacterium
AATTAAGTGAATTTTTTGATTATTTATTTCATTTGATTGAGCAAAATCTTTAATTATTTTCAATCCTTTCCCCTCTCTAACAATACCAGGCCACCAGCAAGTTATTTCAGTTAAAGAATTCATTTTAAAGACAGGCATAGGCTTTATAAAGTGAATAGGTAAAACACAAACCGGCAAATTAAATGCTTTTTCAAGATCCGCTTTTAAAGGGTCACTATCAGTCAATAGCTTTAAACCAATCCCCATTTTAATTAATTTTTTATGGCACTTATCAAATCGATCTACATCATTTCCCATGTTACTTGAAGGATATCGATGTACTAACCAGATAGAAATGTCTCTTCTTTTAAAAAATTTAAGTAAATTTAGTAAAACGACTAAATCAGTTTGAGCAAATGCTTCTAAAAAAATTATATTTTTTTTACGAGGCTTTTTTAGCAGTAGTTGTCGCAATAATTTTAAGGTAGAAAAATAGTATGCAATTCTCTGTTTGGCACGCGTCTTCTTTCTAGGCCTTCTATAGGGTTTTTTTTCTACTTCTTCAAACCAGTGTCGAACAGTAGGACATAAAAGCTCTCGCCTCCAATGATCAGGCTCCCCATTCACCAAAGTTTTTTTGGGAAGCCAGGCAAGAAACTCCCATTTATTAATTTGAGCTGCCTTCTCAACATATTGAGTGTAAACCAAACTGTGTCCTAAACTACTATATAGCCATGGACAAAATGAAATAAACCTAACTGACATAATTTAATATTTGAACTTCAAAACCCGTAATCATATACAACCATCTAAATACAGCTCAAGAAGTTTACTTTTATTTTCAGGCATCTTCAGTTCATCCTTTTAATTAAGGCTTCTATTTTCAAGAAAACACTAACGTCAAATTTACACTTCTATAATATGATATAAATATTTTATAGTCTTTTACCCCTAATCGAGCCAAGTGGAGATAAAACTTTATGATAAAAAAACAAATTTTATTACTTTTATTATTTCTTGGATTAACTGTAAATTCTTACATTTCCTCTGAGATGTATTGGTCTGATCCACTCCCTCTTTACTCTGGAAGTGAGATAAATCAATTACAGACAGCAATTAATTTCTCCGGATATGGAATTGCTACTTGGGTAGAATTGGAAGAATCTAAACAAGTTTATAATCTTCTTTATTCACTGTGTGATCATGGAAAATGGACAAAACCTAACGTTATAACTTCAGCAAAAAATTTTGAAGGACAATCCATTTCGGTCAATAGATTAGGAAAAATTATTGCAGCATGGAAAGCAAACCAAAGTGACTCATCTATCCAAGTGGTAATTATCGAAAAAGGCGAGTTAAGTGAAATAATAAACATCAAGCAAGGTCCAAAAAGTGAATTTTCGAGTCCCAAAGTTTGTCTAGATGACCAAGGTAATGGCCTACTTGGATACACAAACTCCAAGGGTGAATTGCTATCTTTTAAATATAACATTAATCGTTGGTCTCCAGCTGAGACTATCGCACAAAACATTTCTAAGATTAGTAATTTCGATTTAAAGGCAAACGAAAAAGGCGAGGCTATCGCCGTCTGGGTTAATTTAGAAAACTGCATTGAAGGTAGAATCTATAATGGCTCAAATTGGGCTCATAATTCAGCTGTTATTTCTGAAAATCGTGTCGCAACTAACAAACAAATCATTGCCTCGTTCTCCTGCCCTGAGCACCCTTCCTTAGTTTGGGTAGAAGAAAATCCCACTTACTATACTTTAAATGCGAGTTGGTATGATAATCAATGGATTGATCCAGTTACTGCCGGAGACTTCGGTGAAGGAAAAGGAGAAATACAATACGCTCTCAGAGTTAATTCAAAGGGACAATCCATTTCTGCACGTGGAGGCCAAAATGGATATTTAAAAACAACTTTGTATACTATCGGAGGGCTAGCCACTGAATCCCTTATGTCAACACGCTTTGATCCAAGGATTGATACCTTGGATGTAAGCATTAACGAGCAGGGAGACTGTGCTGTTTTTTGGAAAGAGCAAGAAAACACCCTACTTGCAAATATTTTTTTTAAAGGACAGTGGTTAAGTGCTGGCCATAAATATCAGACTACAGCTCGAGAAAAAACAGCCAATTTAGTGACCTTTGATAACTCAAATCAAGCCATATTGACATGGGTGTCCCAAAACATAACAAAAAGGGAAAACACTATAAATGTAGCTTTCGGCAAGGAAAATTTGATATCTTCCTCACAGATTTCTTTAAGTCTTGAGCCTCGGACAACTCCGCTAGACCCAAACCGTACACAAAAAAATATTAAAGTCAGTTGGAGCACAAACGACCTAAACCTGGTCGAAAAATATTACCTCTACCGAAATAATTTTCTGATTGCAATACTTTCGAAATCTGATTGTAATTATATAGACAAACTATATAAAGGGTTTCATGTCTATAAACTAGAAGCTTTAGATGAAAATAATCAAATTATTTGCTCATCTTCAATAAAAACAAATTAACTTTCCTGTCTCTCGTTCCTTTTTGCGAAAAGAACAAAAATTTTCAGAAAGTGTTTTGCAACTATAACCCACGTTTTACATCATTAAAGATGACTGTACCAAAAGAAATTCACATTGTTTTAGTAATATGGGGCAATGCGTTTTGGCACAATTTTTTTAACTACAGCCTATTTACTCGACTTACTGAATACAACCTCCCTGAACTTTCAAAGCATTTCAATTTAAAATACAAAATTTTCACAACACCGGCAGATATTGAAAATTACTCTAATTCAGAGGAGCTTAAAGAACTCAATAAATTTGTAAAAATAAGCTTTCATCCATTCGATTATAAAAAAAATGCATGCAAATATTCTTTATTCAGTAAGATACAAAATAGAGCTATTAAAGAAGCAGGGCAAGAGCGCGCTGGAGTCATATTTGACTCACCAGACCACATTTACTCTAATAGAATATTTGGGAATTTTATACCGATAATTACAGCAGGAAAACGCTTAATACTCACTCAAGGAATACGCTTATCTCTTGAAGGCTTCACTTCAAACTCTCTTATTAATAAAAAGGTTCTTCGAAGCAAAAACTTCGATAACAAAGATCTTATGCAGGGAGCATTAACAAACCTCCATCCTTATACAACCAAGCAACTATTCAAAAATAACCCCGAGATTTTATCTTGGAGCTCAACTATTTTATGGAAACTCAATAATAGCAACTTTATACAATCCTCTTTTCACCTACACCCGTTTTATATTTGGCCTGAAAAAGTGGTTAGCATGAGTTGCCAAACTGTAGATTCTGGAGAATATTTATACAAAGCTTGTCCAAATACAAAAAAACACCATATTTGTACGGACTCAAAGCTTATGTATTTTGAATTATCAGAAAACAACCTTTCTAAAGAGTCTAATAAAAAAAAGCCTACTTTACTCGCTTACCTCTACTGGATGCGTTCATTTGCCCATCCAAAGCAATCTGCATATTTGTTTAAAAAGAAAATCTACTTCTCTTCAAAACCTAAAATTTCTCATTTAACCTCTTTGCGTATCAATAGCTTTATTACTCTTCTTTTCTTTATGAGAAAGATCCCTCTATGGATTCTCAAGCCTTTCTTACATAAAGAACATCAAATCTATATCCAAAAAAAAGTAAAATTCTTCTACTTTTTAAGAAAAGTTAAACTCTGGAATTATTATGAATCACTCTTGAGAAATCATTATAATGATTACGATATAGACGATATAATTAGTTATATTTCCGATAATTTAAAAAGTTTAAGATATGAGATTCTAAGAAAAATTGCTGTTATTGCTTTTCAAAATCTAGATAAAAATTCCTACCCCAATAAAATAGAAAAACTATTAAAAGTAGTGCATAGTAATGATTTTTTTGGCCAATTTTGCCACGAAGCTGCTAAAGTTAATAATCGTTTTCTTGTTCAATCTCTTATAAAAACCAATAGACTTGCTAGCATCTCAAAAAAACAATTTGGCTATTTTATAAAAGAATTAGCTATTCAAAACTTTCACGAAGAGCTCTATTTAGTTTTAAAAAACTATCCTCATCTAAAAAAAATCCACCCAAAATTTATTGAAAAAATAATTTATTTTCTACTTCAACACAAATCCCAAATTGCTGTTATTAACCTTTTCGATCTTTTTTATGAAAAAAACATCTCGCACAAGGAAATTCTCAAACACATTACTCCTTCTAAAGGCTACTAATAAATTAACATTATTCGTTTAACAGTGAGATAAAAATGCTACTTAAAAAATTAAAAGAAAAAATATTTCTGCCACAGTCAAAAGCTCTAAGTTAGAAGAGACTCCTCTTGAACAAAATAAAGTTAATTTATCTGAGGAACTTCAAAAATTTCACTCTTCCAGCGAATGTAAAAAACTATATAAAAAATTTCTAAACTATGATTTATCTCTACAATATGGCAAGGGTAAAGCTTTGTTATACCACTTAATAAAAATACTTAAGCCCAAAACATCCCTTGAAATTGGTACCTATAAGGGCTTAACAGCTTTTATTATTGGATCTGCTTTGAGTGAGAATGAGGAAGGACACCTGATCAAAATAGATCCATATGCAGAACAAAATTCATCACCTAAAACAATTTCTGAATTTCCTAACCACATTTCTACTAGAATTACCCAACAACCTTTGTCATCAGCTTTATTTTTTCAGCATTTACTCCAGCACCCCATGATGTTTGATTTCATTTTAATAGATGGAAATCATGAATTTGAGTTTGCTCTTTTTGATCTTATGTGCTCTGCCCGCTTTATTAATCCTAATGGGATTGTAGTATTAGATAATATTGACCAAATAAGACCTAGAAAAGCCACCCAAGAGTTTCTGACCTTGCCCCTTAATTAGAACCATCAAGATCCAGAAGAATTTACATTTAACATAAATCCTCCTGAAAAATATAGAGAGGACGCATCAGTTTTACTTGTTGAGTTTGTTTTAAGCTTTCATAGTCAAACGGAAAAAGAAGCGCTACGTCTCCTAAAGCCTCCTGAAGTTGTATATAAAAAATAATTATCCTACTTATTGGATCTTAAATTCATAGAAGTTATAATGCAGAAATATTACTCATCACTCGTTATACAATAGTCATTTTATGAAACAATACGATTTAATTGTCACAGGCGGAGGCATTATAGGCTTAGCTACAGCCTACAATACCCTTAAAGATCATCCCCATTTCAAAGTAGCTATTTTAGAAAAAGAGTCTTCCATAGCTCAACATCAAACAGGTCACAATAGCGGTGTCATTCACTCTGGCATATACTATAAACCCGGGTCTCTTAAAGCAAAAAACTGTGTTTTGGGCGTTCAAAAGCTACTCGAATTCTGCAATGCTCATGATATCTCCTATGACCTTTGCGGTAAATTAATAGTCGCGACCTCTCAAGAGGAGCTTCCTCGATTAAAAGAACTTTTTAGAAGGGGGCAAGCAAATCAAGTCACCGGACTTAAAATGCTTAACGCTCAAGAGATAAAAAAATTAGAACCCTATGCTGCTGGTATTGAAGCTATTCATGCTCCTAATACGGGTATTGTAGACTATAAAAAAGTAGCTCAAACACTCTACCAGGAAATACTAAGACTTGGAGGAGATGTTTTTTTTAACCAAGAAGTTACAGGCGTTAAAGACGAAAGCCAAGGTGTATTAGTTTTTTCTAAAGAAAAAGAATTCTCTACTAAATTTCTGATCAACTGTTGTGGGCTGTATGCCGATAGTGTAGCGCGTAAAACGGGATCTTCTCTTAAAGACAAAATTATTCCTTTTAGAGGTGAGTATTACTACTTGAAACCCTCAAAAGCACATTTACTTAAAGGTCTGATTTATCCTGTCCCCAATCCAAAGTTCCCATTCTTAGGTGTACATCTCACCAAACGCATTTCTGGGGAAGTAGAGGTTGGCCCAAATGCTGTTCTTGCCTTTGCAAAAGAAGGTTATAAAAAAAGTGATATCAATATCAAAGAAATGGGACACTATTTAAAATATTCCGGTTTCTGGTCTATGGTCAAAAGACATTGGAAAGTCGGTTTTTATGAATTCTATCGCTCTTATTTTAAATCTGCATTTTTGAAAGATATTCAAAGGCTCATGCCAGATATAAAAGAGCAAGACCTTGTCCCAGGTGGCTCTGGAGTCAGAGCTCAAGTCGTGAGTCCAAATGGACAGATGGTAGATGACTTTTTAATTCATTCATCTTCAAAAGTAGTAAATGTACTCAATGCTCCCTCTCCAGGAGCAACGAGTTGTCTGGCTATTGGAGCTGAGCTTAAAAACAGGCTAAATTCAAAAATAAAGACAATAGATGGAATACAAGTATAAAGTTTCCTTGATCATGCCCAACTACAACTATGCTCAGTATATTGCTGAAGCATTAGATTCCGTTGTAAATCAAACTTTTCAAGACATTGAACTTATTTTAATTGATGATGCATCCACAGACAATAGCATTGAGATTATAAAACCTTATTTAGATAAATATCCTTTTATCCACTTTATAAAAAATAAACAGAACTTAGGCTTTTTTAAAAGTATCCAAATCGGCTTAGATTGTTCTCAGGGAGAATACATTGCATTCCCATCTTCAGATGATATTTTATTCCCCAACTTTTTAGAAAAAAAAGTAAACATGCTTGATCAATACCCTGATATAGGCCTTTGTTTTTCTGATTACGCTTTTTTCTCGCAAAATCAACCCGATCAGGTTAATTCTACATTTATTAATCCTCATCTAAAGGAAATGAAACTTTCTCCTGCTGATTTAATACAACAAGTTAAAATGTATCGACTTTGGATTCCAGGGAATGCGACTTTAAGTAGAAAAAAACTATTTATTCAGCATGGAGGCTACGATCCAAAGTATCAATCTCTAACTGATTGGTTTGTGTTTTTAAAAATTGGTTTTCAGCATGGAGCTTACTTTTTTCATGAAAAGCTGGCAGCTATGAGAACCCACCCAAATTCATTAAGTCAAACAGAGTCCTCCAATACGAAGGAAATTGCCTGGACAAATATGATTAAAAATCTATCTGACAAAAAAAACAGGACCCTTAAAAAGGCTTTCATAAGATCTCATGTTTTTAATACACAAGGTTATAAGTTCTTTGATTTTATTTTAAAAAATCCTAGGTACTGGCTCTTTTTCAAACAATATACGTATAAACATTTCTATAAGAGATGGCGAAAAGAGAAAAACAGCGCTCATACTTAGAAACACAATCCTGAATTACAATACTCTCCTTAAATCGTAATTTATTTTAATTTGCAGTTTTTTAAATTCCTGCTAAAATCTCTTCTTAATAGCCCATTTTGAACTGAGTCTAGAGGTCTGATTTTTCAGAGCCTCTCAATTATTTAAACGAAAGGAACATCAATGAAAACATTAGTCACTGGAGCCACTGGATTTTTAGGACGATTCTTAACTAAGTCACTACAAGCACAGGGACATGAAGTTGTTGCTCTAGGCTCTAAAGAATGTGATTTAACCCAAAGCACCTCTCTAGATAATTTCAATTCCAAAACCTATGACCATATCTATCATTTAGCCGCATGGACTCAAGCAGGTGATTTTAATATTTATCATCCAGGAGAAGTCTGGACAACCAATCAGCTTATTAACACACATGTTCTAGATTGGTGGCAAAAGAGACAACCTCAGGCTAAGTTAATTACTATGGGCACCAGTTGCGCGTACAGAGCTGGCACCAATCTAGTCGAAGACTCTTATTTAGATGGCAGCCCCCACGAATCCGTTTATGCTTATGGAATGACTAAGCGTATGCTCTATGTCGGCTTAAAGGCGCTCAATAAACAGTATGGAATGAAATATTTGTGTTTTATACCAAGCACTCTGTATGGACCTGGGTATCATAATGAAAATAAGCAACTTCACTTTATCTTTGACTTAATGACTAAAATTATACGTGCCAAATATCAAGGAGAAACAGCCACTCTTTGGGGAGATGGACATCAAAAAAGAGAGCTTGTACTTATCAGTGACTTTGTCTCGATTATGCTCAAACTGGCTCAAACAGAAGAAAATGAACTTATAAATATTGGTGCTGGCATTGAATACCCTATCCGCCACTTTGCAGAACTTATTTGCAATGCCATTGACTATGATCCAAGCCTAATTCAATACGACACGACTCAATTTGTGGGAGCCACTTCTAAATGCTTAGATATTCTAAAACTTAAAGATAAACACCCTGAACTTGAATACACTCCTCTCAAGGCGGGTATCGAAGAGACTGTAAAATGGTTCTTGGAGTCCAGAAAAGAGCTTATGCAAGTCTAGACATTGCGATACTCATTTGCTTTTAAGAACTGATAGAGACCTACTAATTCCTTAATACCATCATCTAATGAATGAGTAGGTCTCCACCCCAAAGCTTCTAGCTTTTCATTAGAAACAATATAGTCTCGCTTATCTGGATCCTCTCCAATAGCTGCACTATGGAAATAAAAATCAGGAACATATTCTTGGATTTTTTCACAAAGTTCTCTTTTACTTAAATTTGCACTCGAAAGGCCTACATTATAAGCTTGTCCCTTCATCTCATCAAAGTGCTCTATTCCAAACAGGAACGCATTAGCAACGTCTTTAATATGAATGAAATTTCTCTTGAAATGCTCTTCAAACAAGACTAAATAACGGTCATGCATAGCACGATAGACAAAATCATTAACCAGCAAATCTATTCTCATTCTTGGAGAAGCTCCAAATACAGTCGCTAATCGAAATGAAATTGCATTCTTTAATGAAAGAATCTGTACTTCAATATCTACTTTTAAACGACCATATAAAGACACAGGATTCAAGGGAGATTCTTCAGTGCAATGCTTTCCTTCTTCTCCTACCCCATAACCACTATTTGTTGTTGGAAATAAAACTTTTTGATCAGAAGAAAGTTTACTCAATAAATACTGAACGGATTCAAAATTTACTAACTCAGTTAAACGAGGATTTTCTTTACATGCAGGAGCTCCAACAATAGCCGCTAGAGGAATAATAATATCTGCCTCTTTAAGGAATTTATCAATCAGCTCGTAATTACAGACATCCCCTTTCTCAAAAGAGAAGTAAGGGCTTGAAAAACAAGAGATGAGTGAAGTTTGCTTGAAGTTGAGGTTATCTAAAACCTGCACCTGATAGCCTTGACTCAAAAGCTCAGGCACTAAAACAGACCCAATATAACCGGCGCCACCTGTTACTAATATTTTCTCTTTTCTTTCCATGTGTCAAACCTATTCGTTATCAGTGATTGTAATATATAATTGAGCTGCCTTCATTTTCGAAGCCAAATTTGACTTCGCGAAGCGGAGACAAAGCCTCTCTAACCGAGTTCTGTTTGTCTATTGGGACCATCAACAGTAAAAACCCCCCTCTACCAGCTCCACATAACTTACCCCCATACGCACCCGCTAGCTTAGCTTTTGAATACAGCTCATCAATATGATTATTAGAGATTTTAGAGGAAAGTTTCCGTTTGAGCTGCCAACCTTGATCCATTAAGTGACCTAATTCTATCAGCATTTCAGTAGGAGGTAATTGAGAAATAATGCTTTCTGCTTCAAAGACCATCTCGTGCATTAATTCTAAGTTCGAGTTGTTCTCTGCACTTTTAGTCTTTGTGATTTGCTCTTCTAGAATATCTTCAGCATAGCGCTTAACACCAGTATAAAAAAGCATGAGGGAGTTATCTAAAAGTGTTTTCTTCTCATTTGAGATAATAACAGGACGCACCTGAACACCCTCTTTAGAAAACTCTATTACATTAAGCCCCCCATAGGCTGCGTGATACTGGTCTTGAGAGCCTACTTTTTCTTGTATTAATTTTTGTTCCACATAAAGAGCTTTCTCAGCAAGTAGAGCTTTTAAAGATTTTTTACCTTTGTAAGCATTGAGCGCATTTAAAAGGCCCACTGTAAAAGCTGAGGAAGAGCCAAGGCCTGTTCGAGCTGGAAGATCAGCAAAAATATGAATATCTAATCCTTCAAAAAGCTCTGCATACTTAAGGCATTCCCGTACACTTGGGTGCTGAATTTCATCGAGAGAATTAACCACTTCAGATTTTGAATATCCGACTCTAATTTTATAATCAAAAAAGGGACTGAGAGAATTTAAACTCAAGTAGATATACTGATTGATAGTGGTACCTAAAACAGCACCATTTTTCTTAAGATAATAGGAAGGGTAATCAGTCCCTCCTCCAAAAAAACTAATCCGAACAGGTGTTTTAGATATGATCATACAAGCAACTCTTTAAAGAGAGCATTTTAGCATATTTTATTTCTACTCGTACAGAGATAAAAGAGTAAGTTTTGAAAAATATTACTTAGTCACCAAAAAGTCGCTTAGAGACATCCTCAATACTGGGACCACTTTTCCCTTTTTTTTGATTTAGAGGCTTAAACTCCTCGCAGTAGTTATTCTCTTCACGATCTCTTATAGGATCTGTTCCTGGAATATAACAGTCATTTGGTTTGCCTGGTATATAGAACTGACAACCCCTGCAACAGTGCAAATAAGAAAAACAATGGCTACACGTCGTTTTAAAATGAATCACAGCATCCACTTCTTTTTGACATTTCCAACAAGAATTAGCCATTGAGGTTTACCTTTTCTCCCATGTCATACCTATGCTCAGATACATTTCCTTTTTCATCGAAAACTTTCTTTAATCCATTGAGCTTATCTTCATAAAAAATTTGGAGAACTTTTGGTTTCCCATCTTCATAATATTTGTTGAAAAATCCATGGCGAAGGCCCTCGTTATATTCAGCTTCAAATAACAACACTCCCTGACGATTTTTTTCAAAAGCATAACCATCCAGCTGGCCCTCTTTATAATTTTTTTCGCTTAGCACGTCTCCCTTTGGAGAATAAGTGATCTCTTGCCCTTCTTTTACGTTATGGAAAAACGTAGTTTTGGAATAGATTTGGTCATTAGGATAGTATTGAATAGCATCTCCGTGATGCTCTCCTTCTAAATAATTAGTTATAGATAAAACACTTCCTTCGGGAGAGAAAATCGTTGAGGGGCCCTCTTTTTTTCCATTTTTATAAAACGTACTAGCAACCTTCATGCCTCCTTCATTGTATTCCGAAACCTCTCCTTCTAGCAAATCTTTATCATAAGTAGCTTCCAAAGCTTTGACAGCACCTAACACTGGATCAAAGGGATAAAAGACTTGATGTAACCCTTGTTTTAAATCATTCTTAAAGTGATAGCTAATTTCAGAACCATCTGCACATTTTTCAAAATATTTCCCATCTAATTTCCCGTCTAAGTAGCTAGATTCATGAATTAGCTCACCTTCTTGAGTCCAAAGTGATTTTTTTCCATGTAGCTTACCTTCTTTATAGGTCAGCATTGCTTCAATTTGTCCTGAAGGATAATAATTTTTCTGTTCTCCGTCTAAAATACCTTCATTATATGAAATTTCCTTCTTAAGGCAGGGCTCACTTTCTTCTTCTTTTTTTGCAAAATACTCCTGGTAATCCCCTGATGGAACACCTAGATGGTAATGGCTGGTAATATGCTCTGAACCATCATCAAACCAGCTCTGACACAAACCATCCATTTTTCCTTCATGGTAATGAGCTAAGGCTCTTTTTTGGCCATTTTCATAGTAAGTTTCTTCGAGGCCATCCTTTTCTCCATTCTTATAGTCTACTCGCTGTTTTAAAGAACCATCAGGATATCTCAATATAAAAGTTCCAACAGGTTTACCCTTTTCA
Organism: Chlamydiota bacterium; assembly: GCA_022601335.1. GTDB lineage: Bacteria > Chlamydiota > Chlamydiia > Chlamydiales > JAAZZY01 > JAJACV01. The sequence goes on from JAJACV010000044.1 coordinate 11,774, forward strand.
TAAGTTTGCTCTGAAAGAATTTGTCCATTAGAAGCATACTTTTTCTCAGAACCATGAAGCTTTCCAAAACTATATTCTACTTGGGATTGTAGACTCCCATTTTCATACCATCTCGAAGAAATTCCATTTGCAAGATCTTTTGAAAAAAATTCCTCATTTTTCTTCTGACCATTTTCATACCATTCTAAATAACGTCCATCTTTTAAGCCTTCACATAGTTCGGCGCAGATAAAAGGACTCCCACTTAAGTACCACTCTTCATAAAGCCCTTCAGCCTTTCCGTTTGAGTAGTGTGCTTTTATTTTGGGTTGTCCTGACTCAAAATACTCTAGTTGATTGCCTTCAAAATGACCTTTAACATATTGATAATCTTTAGTTAATTTGCCATTTTCATGCCACTCCAGATACTTTCGATCAAACGTGCCATTTGCATCTAAAAAGTATTTTTTATGTAACTGGCCTGAAGAATAAAATTCTTCAATCGGTTTTAGTAATCTCCCTTTTTCATCATAAGAGGCTATTTTCTGAAATGATCCATCTGGATACTTAATTTGATGTAGCTTAATGGGGCGACCGTTCTGATATTCACCGCCTCCTAAAAGAACCCCTTCATCTGAAAAAAATTCTTCCCGGCCTTCTTTCTTACCATTTATATAGTTCACTTGATAACAAAGCTTTGAGTTCGCATGATAAATGGTGTGCTTTCCTTCTGGAAGGCCTTGTTGGTAATTTTGAATTTCACGAATGGCTTCTTTTTCATCATATTTTATAAGTGCCGGTGAGGTGTTGTTACCATGTAAAAGATTGTCTTTATAAATAGATGTGGAAGCAAGCATCCCATTTTCATGCCAAGACATACTCGATCCATGTAAAAGCCCCTTTTCAAAATTCTTTAATGAACTTCTTTTCCCACTTTTGAAGTAGGTTATATTTTCACCAAAAAGCACCCCATGGATATAATTTTCTTCTTCACCTAGTTGTCCATTATCAAAGAAAGTCTCCACTAAGCCATGGTACTTCCCTTCAAAAAAGAAACATTTTTTATGTGCTTTTCCATTTGAATAAAAAGCCTTTGCCGGGCCATGAAGTTTCCCTTCTTTGTAGTGTAGTACTTTTTCAAGAGCCCCTGAAGGGTATCTCAGCACACAAACACCATGAGGAACTATGTCATTAGAATCTTTTAAAACAGCTAAGTCTTCCTCAATATAGATTTTCCCATCAGCAAAAAATTCCACTTTTTTTACAGGTAATTTGTCTTCTTCACCCTGAGGCTCATAAAAAACTACAGATTTTGCATTCCCATTTTCAAAATACTTTGTAACTTGAGGATGCCAGTTAGCTTTTCTTTGCTTCAACTCATAAGCAACAGGCTTAACTTCTTCGATTTTTTTAAGACCTTCGCAATAACATGGGTTAGCAAAAAGCAATGCTAAACAAACCAAACTAGAAAATCGTACCCTTGAATAAAAGTTCATATGTAATCTCATAGATATAAAAAATAAATCCCACGATAACAAAATAAACTCTTTTTTACAACAATGCACTGGAAACATAAGGAGCTTAATTTGAAATAGATGTACATTAATAAATTATTAGTTACGAAATAGTATAAAACTAACTCGAATAAAAAATAGACAAAAAAATCTCTATTTTGTAAAGACAGGTATTAAATAAAAGTCGAAACCATATTTGCCCTCAGGAGCCTTAACTATGAAAAAATTTCAATATAGAATTTTATTAATGCTGGGAGCTGTTTCCCTTCTATCTTTTGCTGGATGTAACCCACCAAATAACTGCAACTCTTCGAAATGCGCACAAAGCTGCTGCGCCAGCAAATCAAGCTGTAACACTAACAGAAAGGGTTTATTTGGTCGCCGCTCTAGAAATAACTCTAACTGCTGCCAACAGTGCTGCAGTAATTGCGCAAGCAACTGCTGCTGCTTCACTCAGAGCTGTAGATCATGTGAATATTGTGGACCTAGTGGCTGTAATACAAAAAACACGTCTACAAAAGCACGAGGCAGAACTAAACTTCGCTATAAATAAATTTTTCAGACGAAAAGCTTCAAGCAGCTATTTTACCTAAATAGCTGCTTTTTCATTTCCTATTTTAAAGAATTTTAGGATACTAGAGTCCATGATCACTAAAGAAAAAAATGGACTTGAATGGCTTGAATTCGAGTTATTCCAAGAATTTGACAATTTAAATCATGCTATCTTAACCAGAAAAGGTGGGTATAGCTCTGCTCCTCAAAATTCTTTGAATCTCAATACAAACTCAGCACAAGTTTCTAAAGATATTGAGCAAAACTTACAAAAAGTAAAAGAGACGCTTTCACTATCACAACTCATTTGGGCAAAGCAAGTTCACGGTAGTAAAATAAATGAAATAACTCCATCGAACCTAAGTCACTCTTTTGAATGTGATGCTTTAATTTCTAAGCATACAAAGATTACTCTTCTTATTAAGCATGCTGATTGCCAAGCAGCCCTTTTCTATGACCCTATTCAAAAAGTGATAGCCAATGTGCACTGTGGATGGAGAGGTAGCGTACAAAATATTTATAAAAAAACTATCAATGAGATGAAATCTAGATTTAATTGTAAGCCAGAAAATATCTATGTTGGAATATCTCCGAGCTTGGGCCCTAAAAATAGTGAATTTATTCACTACAAAAAAGAACTCCCATCTAGCTTCTGGGAGTTCCAAGTAAAACCATACTATTTTGACTTTTGGAGCATTTCAAAGGATCAACTCAACAACTGTGGTATTTTAAATAAGCACTTACAAATTGCAGGATTAGATACCTACTCTCAGTCTGAGCTTTTCTATTCATACCGAAAAGAATCCGATACAGGAAGAAATGGAAGCTTCATTCAAATTCTTTAAATAAAAAACTCTATTTTTTCAGAGTTGCCAACAAAATGGTGTAATTAGCCCCATTGACATCACCAGATTGAACTACTTCATTTACACCTGAAAACTGAAAGACAAAATGAAAACTGCCTCTCAATAGTTGCAAAAAGCTTTCATCTAATTTTCTATCTTTTTTAAAGCCAACAATCAAATGTCCCTCTTCTAAAAGTGTATTGGAGTATTTTTTAAAATTTGTCTGAAAACCTTTGAGACTATCTAAACAAGAAAAATTAAAAAAGCAACAACCTGAAACAGGTTCTGATAAATCATCAATATTTAACAAATAGTCAAAATTTGGCCAATGTTTCTCAAAATGAGCTTTTGTTTGAAGATTTAACAAATGACTATAAAAATCATTGGACTCTTTTTGAAGGACTAGTGAACCCAGGCCCGTTTCTGAAGCTATTTCAAGGACCGATCCCTTAGAGCTTAATAGCTTAGAAGCAAACTTATAGTACGATAATCTATTTAGTAATTCCTGCTGGTCATTGAAAAAAACTTCTGATGAAGAATCATCCAGCAAAAAACCATCATCAGGCATGCCTTCAACAACATCTTCCCATTTAGCATGGTCTTTTTCTTCTAAAATTTTATTATTCATCCTATTTTCTCCCACATGCTAATACAAATAGATAATGTGCCATTGGATGGTATCCTAGGTGCATCACTTCATCGTTAATTCCAAATAAAAATACACTCTTAAAATACTTCTTCATCGCGTCTTGTAATTTAAGACCATCATAAAGATTTACATGACCTATTTGGCTTGCTTCAGAAGCGTACGGTGCAGAAGTTATATTAGGTGTTCCCACTATTGCAATACCTTGCTCACACAAATTTGCAACAATTGTTTCAAAGTATTTAGCCTCAAATTCAGGATAGATGTGCTCGATAACATCTAAGCTTACTACTGCATCAAATTCACCATAAGATTTTCCCATAAAATCTGATTCTTCAAATAAGTAGTGAGGTTGTTTGAGATTTAATTTGGCAGTTTCAATTGCATCAACATCTAGATCAATCCCTTTATAGGATAACGCATTCTTTGCTAAGATTGGAGCTCCGAGGCCTTCACTACATCCTAGTTCTAAAACACTTTTTTTAGATGGAATTAAGCTTGCAGCTAGTTTATAGCGAGCTAAAACAAAGCCTAAACGTTTTGGATCATTAAATAAATTAAAATGCCAATGCCTACCCAATTGCCAACTTTGGGTGCCTTCTTTAGATTCTGTTGTCATAATAAGTCCTTTTAAATTTAGGGAATAAACCAATAATAATCACCAGTATAGCCAATTTCTTTAAAAAACGCTTTCCATTCATCCACATGTAAAATTGTCTTAGCTGTTAAATTCCAATGATACATCATCTCTTTTTCATAATCGTTCCTATAGGCGTCTACAGTAATAAAACTGTGTTTTTTTGATACCCGCTCAATTTCCTGTAAGGCTTTTGCACATTCATCTTTATCTAAGTTATGTACTGTATTGATAGAAATAACGCAGTCAAAGGAATTATCTTCAAAGTTTAACTGTCTTGCATCTCCAACAGTAAGACTCTCTTGTATGGGTTCCATACCATTTTCAATAGCATAGGTTGAAACATCCACTCCCTTTACTTTTATCTCAGGAATAAGACGTCTAAAGTCATACAACATAAAGCCTTTTCCACAGCCTACATCTAAAATAGAGTGGTTAGAAGTCAGGCCATAAAACTTTTGAAATGTAGGAATGACATTTTCCCAGAAGCGCGGATGATACATAAATCCACCATAACCATGCTTCCTATCCCCATCAAAAAAATCTTCCCCAAATTCTCTTGCTATCTTTCGATCGGCTTCTGTTTTTGAAGCGCCTCTTTCTTTTACATTTCTTTTAGATTGAGGATAGTTGACTAATAAATTTACTTCTCTTCCCATTTCTATTTCCCTTTTATGCTTGATGAACGTATTCCAAAGATTCTTCTTGAATAGCTTTAAAGTTTTGATTTACCCAATCTAGAGTTTGATCAATTCCCTGCTCTAAATTAATTGTAGGTTTCCATCCAAGCTCTTTTTGAGCCTTGCTTGAGTCAATGATATAAGCTTTATCTTGACCAAGTCTTTCTTCCACCGCTTCAGTCACTTCATCAAAGGTTTTTCCACATTTCTCAGCAATAAGCTTAACCACTTCTCGAACAGAATAACCCTGTGGAGGAGATAGGTGATAGAGTTCTCCAACACGCCCTTTTTCCATGATTAACAATTCACCTTTTGAGATATCACGAATATGAATGTAGGACTTAACTGCAACACCTCCGCCATGAAGTTGTATTTTTTTACCAAGCTTAATGTTAATAATTGAGCGAGGAATAATTTTAAATAGTTGCTGATGAGCTCCATAAACATTTGTAGAACGCACCATTACCAATGGAAAATTAAAATTTTTGAAGAAAGTTAAAAGAGATAGGTCCCCAGCTGCTTTTGAAGCTGCATACGGAGTACTTGGGTTCAAAGGAGCGTCTTCCTTTACAATCCCCGAGCAAGTTCCGTAAACTTCTGGCGAAGAAATATGGACATATTTCTCCAAAAAAGCGCAGTCTTTAAGTACATTAGCAAGTCTTGTCAGAGCAACGGAGTTAGTTTGAAACCAATGATCAGGATTTTTCCAACTTGGCGCCACTTCACTTTGGGCTGCAAAATTAACAATAAATTCAGGTTGGCGTTCATTTAAAATGTTTTTGAGCTTCTCCATATCCTTATTCAAATCAATTTGATAAAAGGAAAAATTTTCATTCCCATGCCGGGTATAAGGTAAAAGAAAAGACTTTTTTTCTTTTGATCTGCTGACTCCGATAACTTTATACATGCCCATTTCAAGAAGTAAATCAATATAATCAGAACCTGAAAAAGAATTACTCCCTATTACTAACACTGTTTTCATACTAATTTATTTCCTTGTATTAAAATGGCCCAGAAAATTCTTTATCAGGAATATCTAAGGGCTTTAAAAGATCTACATATTTCTCTTTATCACTAAGCTCTAAGTTAAACATTTTTTTAACATGCTGAACTATATCTAAACTCGTTGGATAATATTTATTTGCTAAATGCCAACTGGTTGGAACATAACTATCTGGAAGAGTAATACGAACGGGTTTAGCTTTCAAATCATGATCACCCATTTCATAGATCGAACTTAGGATTTCAGAGCTAATACTAATACTTTTCCAGTCTAGATCAAAAGTAATCAGTCTTTTTGTTTTTCTCAACGATTCAGAGACAGTAGGTATATCTAAAGGCTTCAAGCTCCTTAAATCAACAATTTCACAACTAATGCCTTCCAATTCAAGAGAATTTGCAGCTTTCATAGCCTCAACGACTCCATAGGAATAAGTCACAATTGTAACATCAGCTCCTTGCCTGATTACATTAGCCTTGCCAAGAGGTATTTCAAAATAGTCAGTATCAACAGTGCCAACATTGTTATACAACCATCTGTGCTCCAAAACAACCACTGGATTTGGATCATTTATAGCTGATTGCAGCAAGCCTTTTACATCTGATGGAGTCGACGGTGCAACCACTTTTATACCAGGATAATGTGCAAGTGTAGCGCCAATATTTTGAGAGTGTTGGGGTCCTTGTCCCCAACCACGGCCAATTAATAAGCGAAAGACAACAGGCACTGTCATCTTACCATCGAACATATAGTGCCATTTAGCAGCATTATTAATCAGCTGATCAAGAGCTAATATAAAAAAGTCAGCTCGTTGGTGAGTTACAACAGGCTTCATTCCTAAAATAGCAGACCCAATAGCAACACCAGTCATCCCATTTTCAGAAGTAGGCATATCCATGACCCTATCTGCGCCAAATATTTGATCTAGCTTTAAAGTCGAACCAAAAATACCTTTTGGATCAGGCACCCCCAGTCCCATCAAATAAACACTTGGATCACGCTCCATTGACTGATGAAGAGCTTGATAAATTGATTCTGAATACTTAATCAATTTTTTCACAAGACCTCCTCTGCATATGTAAAGTCAAAAAGCTCTTTTTGATCTGGAAATGGACTTTCATGTGCATATAAAAAAGCCTCTTCAATTTCATTTTTTATCGTTGAATTAAAATCGATCCACTCTGAATCCGTTAACTGTTTCTGCTCAAGCAATGAACTTTTTAAAAGCTCTAGAGGACACTTTTTTTTCCAAGCTAAAAACTCCTCTTCGGTTCTGTATCCTATATGATTATCATAGTTTGGGCCACAATGTTCCAACCATCTGTAAGTACTAAACTCTAGGAAGACAGGACCCTGCCCGGATTTTACGTGCTCTACAGCATCATTCATAGTATTTACAACGCTCTCAAGTCTATTCCCATCTGCATTTTTAGCTAGGATTCCATGTGCTTCTGCGAGTTTTGATAGGTCTCGAGTAACTGGTTGTCTCACAGAGATTGGTGAGTAAACTGAGTATAAATTATTTTCACAAACAAAAATAATAGGCAATTTTTTTAAAGCTGCAAAATTCAACCCTTCTGAAAATACGCCTTCTTCAGTCATTCCTTCACCGAAAAAAACAGCCGTTACAGAATCATTTTTTTTCATTTGATTTGCTAAAGCTAAGCCCACTGCAACAGGAAAACTACCTCCAACTATTGGCGTACTACCAAGCATACCGCATGGAAGATCTACCAAATGCATTGACCCTCCTTTTCCTGAGGTACAGCCTGTTTTTTTTCCATATAGTTCTGCAATCATCGCTTTAAGGCTGCCACCTTTTGCTAAATAATGAGCATGAGCTCTATGGGTGCTCATAATAAAGTCCGTCTGACTCAACAATGCACAAACTCCTACAGCAATAGCTTCTTGACCTATACTAAGATGAACAGGGCATCTCATTTCTTGCTCAGCGTAACGCTTTGCAATGGCCTCTTCAACTAACCTAATGCGCAGAAGACGATAAAAAAGTGTTTTATAATCAATAGCTTTGTTCATTTTATTCCCATGCTATTTAAGAAGTGATGTAATATATTTTTTTAGAGGTATCTTTTCAATACATTTCTTATTACCAATGATTTGCACATCAAGGGCTGCAGCTACTGACCCCAAAAAAGCCGCTAGCTTTGCATCATATTTTTTTGCTAATGCTAAGGCTGAAAGGGCAAAATAACTATCTCCCGCTCCAACTCTATCAATAACTTTTTGAGTTAAAGCTGGAATTTTTGAAAATCCCTCAGCTTGATCATAAATAACCAACCCTTGAACACCTTGAGTAACACCAATGTATTGACTTTTTAGTGATTCTGAAAGATTTACAATCAAAGTACTTAAATCTGAATATAAGTCATGAGCCGTCAATCGAATTTCAGGTTCATTTAAAGAAATATAGTCTGCGCGTTCATATTTAGTAACAACATGATAGCCACGGTTCCCGCTATTAATTTGAGTATTAACTGCTAAAAAATTAGGAATTTTAGAAATTTCTGCATTTAACCTTGGACACAAGAAGCCATTTCCAAAATCACAAACTAAAACTAAATCAAAATCTTTCGCATTCTTCTCTAAATAATTTACAAATTGATTTTCTTGATATTCGTTCAGTAAATTGTCATTTGAGGAGTAAGTTTCAAAAAGCTTTGTTAAATGCGTCCCATCCTTTTGAACATACCTACATTTAATAAGCGTTTTAGATTCATTGTGGTATAAAAACTCTCTTTTAACAGCTTCAGATAAACCCAAGTAGTCAAAAGAGGTATCATCAGCTCCTACAGCTGTTAGAAGTGTCACATTTGAGGTAAATGCAGCCACGTGATTTGCAACAGCAAATGCTCCTCCTAAAAATATATCGGAGTCACAACAGCGAGCTACTAAATGCGTACCTTTTCCGGAGACACCTAAAGGTTTTACATATTTGTATTCGTCGATAATAGCATCACCAATAACTAAAACTTTTAAAGTGCTTAGATCATCAATAGATTGAAGAACCTGATCAGTAGAGTAATTATGTTTTAATGTTTTAATATATTTTTTCACTTCTAAAGAGGTCTCTGAAAAATGATTATTAAGTAACTTTGAAGAGCTAAACACGATATCATCCGTGTAAACAAGCTTCCCACCATTTTTAGTAACTTCAGCCTCTTCTAGCTTAATTTTTCCAGTGATATCTTCTTCATGTTCTTTATATTCAACTCCCTTTGCATAGTAGTCTGGCTTTAAAGCCCTAATAACTTCTAATCCTCCAAGATGGTTATTGACACATACAAAATCCACAGATTCGATTGCTGCAATAGCCTCCATTCTAAGTTGTTGAGAAAAAACAGGCCTATCGGGACCTTTATTTACAAACGGATCTGCTGTAACAGCAACTATTAAGATATCTCCATGTTGCTTGGCAGCTTCAAAGTGTCTAATATGACCTGGGTGAAGCAAGTCAAAAACTCCTAAACAAAGAACGATTTTTTTTCCTTGGGATTTCTCTAACTTAGCTACATTCGAAAGATCTTCTATTTCAAGTTGTTTTTGCAGTAGTTTCATTTTTTCTCATTGAATTTTTTTCTAGTAATTCTTTTAGCGGACTAAACTGTTTCCAGCCATCAACTAAGGTGTGCAGAATAAAAAAGTGCGCTGATTCAACCAGTCCATAATCCATAGCATTGCACCAAATATTAAGATGCCCCAAGCTTTTAAGAGGGTTTTCCTCTTTAAAACCGGATAAAGTAAGCACTTTCCCATTTTGCTCTTTCATCACTTCACATGCATTTAAAATATTTTTGGATTGTCCAGAACTGCTTATAGCGATCAATAAATCATTCTTAGATGCAAGAGATTTTAATGGGCGAGAAAACACAGTGTCATAACCATAGTCATTAGCCATACAGGTAACTAAATTATTATCTGATAACGTATAAGCAGGAACATTTAAAACATTCAGAAGATCGACTACATGATGTGAAGCAATACCAGCACTTCCTCCATTACCAATTACAAAGATTTTATTATGATTCAGTTTTATGCGCTTAAAAAGGCCATAGATTGATTCAAATGCTTCATCTTTAGAAATAAGATCCGTTTTGATATAAAACGCAGTTTTTTCAACTATCGAAAAAAACTCCGCCAATCTTTTGTCAAGAAAACTCATATTAATCCTTTAAGTAATTAAACCAACTTGTCGTGGCTTCTTTAATAGTACTAGGTTCCCAAACAGGAGCTTTACTCCAAAAGTCAATACAATTTAATATCTTACTAACTCCCTCTTCAAAAGAAACTTTAGGAGTCCAATCTAAATCTTTTTTTATTTCAGCAGTATCAGCAAAAGTACACTCAGGCTCACCAGGACGCTTAGGAATATAAACAACCTCTCCCTTCAACAGCTCTATAAGCCTATTTACGCTATAATGCCCTCCACTCCCAACATTATAAATTTTTCCTTTTTTAGACTTTTGTGCCGCTGTATAAAAAGCATTTGCCACATCTGTTACAAAAGTAAAATCTCTGGTTTGATCACCATCTCCAACTACCGTGAAGGGCTTATTTTTAAGTTTCTGAGCTAAGAAAACACCAAAAACAGCACCATAAGTACCATTAGTTCGAGATCTAGGGCCATAAACATTAAACAACCTCAGAGAGGTCGTATTTAAGTTATATATTTTGCCCCAGTGGGTAACTAACTCTTCTCCTAAATACTTAGTCAAAGCATAGGGATACTCCGGATTTATTAAAGAAGTTTCAGGTGTTGGAAATACTTTTGGTAAACCATAACAAGAAGAGGAGGCTGCATAAAGAAACTTTTGAACACCTTCCCTCCTAGCAAACTCTAAAAGATTTAAAGTGCCTGTTACATTAGTATCAAAGTAACTAGATGGATCTTCAATAGAGGGAACAATATCAGCTAGGGCCGCTAAATGAAATAACCAGTCAACATTACCTTCTAATGCAGCTATCTGTTCCCTATTGGTTATATCTATTTTAGAAAATAAAAAATTAGGGTTTTCAGAAAAACTAGCCAAATTACCCAACTGTCCATTCACCAAATTATCTATTCCGTGAACTTGATGGCCTTCTGCAAGCAAAAGCTCGCATAAATGACTACCGATAAAGCCTGCTGCCCCTGTCACTAAACACTTCATTTCAAATCCAATGCATTCATTGTTTTAATATTAGAGTATTCTTTTCCGGAAATTGAATTAGGGAGGTCCCCTTTTTTGAAGGCTCTGATTAAGTCTTCTACAGCATCTTCAACTGTAAATTTAGGTGTAAAGCCAAGTTCTTTTTTTATTTTCTCTGAAGAAACATGGTAAGATCTATTATCATCAGTCTCTTCTTTTACAAGGTGTATCTCTTTCTCTTTTGAAACTAATTTTCTTACTATTTCACCCAAAGACTCTACAGAGTGATTTTCGTAACCTACATTGTAAATTTGCCCTTGTACTTTTTCTGCGGGTTGATCTAGCACATGACAGTAAGCTCTTACCATATCTTTTATATGAATATTAGGGCGTAACTGCTTGCCGCCCATAATTTTCACTTTCCCAGTATTGTAACCTAAGTTGGTGAGAATATTTACAACTACATCTAAGCGCTGCCTTGGAGAATAGCCACAAACTGTTGCCGGCCTTAAAATAACTCCGGTAAAATTATCATCTAAATGCTTTATCAGTATTTCTTCGCACTCAGCTTTATATTTTGAGTAGTCCGTTAGAGGCTCAAGCTTCATATCTTCAGTTACATTAGACTCTTTTTTTACTCCATATACTGACGAAGATGAAGCATAGATAAATCTACTGACCCCTTCTTGTTTGCTTAGTTCTAGCAAAGGCTCAAATGCATCTAAATTAATTGAACGCCCAAGAACCGGATCTAATTCAAAACTGGGATCATTTGAAATGCAAGCTAAGTGAATAACAGTATCACATCCTTTTAATGCATTTTGAACAACTTCTTTGTTTCTGATATCACCCTTGATCTCTATTAAATTTGGATGACCTTTAACACTTGCTAAAACATCATCACCAAAAAGGTATAAATCAAGAACAGTAACTTTGTGCCCTCTCAATAATAAATCTGGAACTAAACAAGCTCCTACATAACCTGCGCCACCTGTAACTAATATGTGCATTTCATCTCCTATCTTTGAAGTTCCATTGAATTATATGTATCAAGCTCTAAGTTCTGCATTGATTGCGCACTTTGTTGTGCTAGATCTAAAACTTTCATAACATTCACACCTTCGAGACTATCAGTTATCGGAGTCCGCCTTTCCAAGCAAGACTGTAAAAAATGCTCACATTCAGTATGAAGAGGCTCTTTCGTTTCAATAATAATTTTCTCACCAGACTTTTGGTTAAATTGAAGAACTCCTTGTTTCAATTGAACAGAAGTTTCCCAAAATGTAAGTTTATCATTCCAACCTTGTAAATCATCAAAAATGATGGCTCCTTTAGTTCCAACTATAGTTAACTTCCTCTCTGGTACAGGATTAATCCAATTTACATGAATATTTGCCCGTATATTATCAGAAAAATTAAGCGCCAGCCAACTCTGATCGGAAAATCGCTCAGAATAAAAGCTATCTTGCACACATTCAAGCGACAAAAGCTGTTGGTTAGCACACAAACTTAACAGAAGCGAAATATCATGAGGAGCAAAAGCCCAAAGAGAGCTTTTTTCAGGGCCCCTAGAGCCGAAATTAAGCCTATTGAAATTTAAGTGAAGTAATTCTCCCAAATCCCCCCCTCTGATCATTTCTTTAATTCGCTTAACACAGGGGTGGTAATGTAGGATATGTCCTACCATCAAAATAGAATGTTGTTTTTTTGATAACTCATGTAATTCAGAAGCTTGTTTTGCATCAGAACTCATGGCTTTTTCAATAAAAACATCTTTGCCAAGCATTAAGGCTTGCTTAGCTAGGTTGAAGTGCATTTCAGTAGGCGCAGCTATTACAATTTTTTTTATATTTTTGTTTTCTAATATCTCTTGGTAAGAGAGTGTAAAATTAATATGAGGATAAATAAGCTTATATTGATTCAAATTCTTAGGTTGAATATCACATATCGTATGCAACGCACCAAGATCATCAAAATTTCTAGCAAGATTTTTGCCCCAATGTCCTATGCCAATAAGTGCTAAATCTTGTTTAAATTCTTTAGGTTTCATGCTGTTTGTAGTAGGGGTAGTTTTAAAACATTAATAATTATTTCCTGGTTTTCTTTAGTCAACCAAGGATGCATTGGGATACTAAAAACTTCGTCAGCTGTTTTTTCTGCAACTGGAAAATCCCCACGCTTATATCCAAGGTCAAGGTAAGCTGGTTGCTCATGAATACAAATAGGGTAATAAATCGCTGCTGGAATACTTGCTTTTTTTAAATTTGTTAATACCTCGTCTCTATTTTCTGAACGCAAGACGTATTGAGAATATATATGAGTATTTCCTGGTACAACCTTTGGTATTACAAAGTCTCCTTTCAGTCTCTGAGAATAGTACTCTCCAACAAGAGTTCGCTTCTTGAGCTCTTCTTTAAAAAAAGGTAGTTTGGCAAGCAAAATGGCTGCTTGCAATGTATCAATTCTCCCATTCATCCCTATATATTGATGATTGTATCTCTCTGATGCACCATGAACTCGTAAAGCTCGAATTTTGTTAGCTATATTACTGTCATTTGTAAACAATGCTCCCCCATCTCCGTAGCAGCCTAGCGGCTTCGTTGGGAAAAAACTCGTGACACCAATAAAAGAAGCGTTACAGCTATTTGTGCCATTTTGAGTAGCTCCAAAACTTTGAGCAGCATCTTCAATAACAGCAATATTATACTTGGTGGCAATAGCGTTTAGTTTTTCAAAGTCTGGCATTTGACCATACAAGCTGATAGGGATAATTGCTTTAGTCTTTTTTGTAATAGCTTCTTCTAGTTGATTCACATTTATCATATAGGTGTCAGGGTCAATATCCACAAAAACCGGAACCGCCTTTAGCCGCCTAATAACTTCGACAGGGCTAATCCAAGTGTAGGGTACGCAAATAACTTCATCCCCGGCCTCAATACCTATTGCTGTTAAAGCAAGAAGCAAACTATCTGTTCCACTTGATGTTGCAACGCAGCACTTAACTCCTATTTCCCGCGCTAAAGCCTCTTCTAAATCATAGACCTTTTTGCCCATGATAAACTGGCCATCTTGTAACACTTCCTTGATCGCAAAATCAATTTCGCTCTCATAAAGTTGATATTGGGCTTTAAGGTCAATAAATTCCATGAAGATCTCACACACTATTACTTACAAAAAATTCAAACATAAGATTGAACTTGGAAAGTGTACATTAAACATAAATTAAATCCATAAAAATTTCTAACTCATTAAAAACCTTACCCAGGATTAAGAAAGAATATGAAAAAGCTGATCTACTAAAAACAGACTAATCAAATTGCAAATTCAAGATAGAAAATGCTATTAGAGGCTATGTTCAACTTTTAACAGTACCAAAACCATCTACCTGATGCAGCATTTCAACTGTGTTTTTAAAGAAAGATACCAAGCTGTAGCACTCTGTTTTTACAATCGAAGATTATTAACACTAAAAATCAATTTGGTTTCTAATTTTCGATAATTTTTTGATTTTCACGTATGTATATAGATACATAGCTCTAATAGAATTTGATAATAATATAAAGATACAAACAAAGGAAATAAGACAAAAGAGGACGTACGAAATACTATTTTCAGTTACATAATAGTGAGAAGGCGGGTAGGCATAAAGAAAAGGAGTCGCCGTCCCAATAACTAAACATAAGGATGCGAAAGCAAGAATCACACTTTCTTTTAATGCCCTTTTACTAAGAAATATAGATAAAGTAATTAATAACAGAATAGAAAAAATCAAGGGCTTAAAGGATTTTTTGATCGTATATTTCAAAAAATAATTCCACCCATATAATATGGATTTAGCTTTATTTATATGTGCTTTAAAAAATAGCACCGGGTGATCCTTAAGAACTTTTAAATAACAAGTTCTCATTATTTTGTCATGCAACCCTATTTTATATAAATTAGTGTAACGACAAATATGGGTCCTATCATTGTAAGGAACTCCTTTTTTTCTTAAATTCGCTTGAAATATTTCCAATCCTTTAAGAAAACAAAATGTATCCCCATGAACTTCTTGACTAGGATTCAAAATTAACCTTGTAGGATCATAACTAACCACTCCCATATAGGCATTATGATATTTCATGTGATTAGAAAGCACATCATCGGTGAAATAATATGGATGTAAATTTAACGTTATTATAATTTTAGAAAAAAGAGTTATAAACAAAAGTATAAATATTGGACTATTTTTTATAAACCTCAGTTCCGAAAGAAAATCTAAAATAGTCACTTTGTGTTTTTTTTCTAAAACTCTCAAAGTGTTTATAATAATATAAACAACAATTGACATAAGAAATAATTTATAAAAGGAACCAGCCAACAAACTCAGAGGTTTATTACTTGATCGCTCTTTTAAAACAAAAACCAGAATTGGAGTAGTGTATACTAGAAAAAACGAACTAAAAATTAATATTTTATGTTTTCTAATTTCACTTTTTAGATATTTTTTATAAAAAAAGTAAAATCCAAATAAGCAACCCGCTAGAAAAAGAAAAGCATAAAGCAGGCTAGTCAGACTAAGAGTATAATCTTTAATTAAAGATGTTCTGAACAGAGAAAAAATAGCGCTGATTTTTTGAGATTTTATAAAAACCGCTATAACAAATAAAGAAAGCAATATTTTAATGTGAACATTGTTAAATGTATATCTCTTCAATTTTATTAATCGATAAACAAATAAACAAACAAAAGCTAACATAATAGTCACCAAAAAGCTTTGTCCAGAAGAGCGGCAAAAAATTATAAAGTTAAGAAATATACTTTGTGCTCCTATTAAGATTAATTCCGAGTATGTAAATACCTTTCGATCTAAAAACTTGATAATGATGTGTAGTGTAGGTAAAACTAGCAAAAGAGGTAGTGATCGAAAGTTGAATACAGTTGCATAATTTAAATCTTTAGATAAATCCATGTGAATCATTGTCATTAATAATGCTAGCAGATAGAGGGGAATTATAGATAAATAAATAACTGATTTCTTGAAAGCTAGAATATAGAAAGTGACCGTCATTGATAGTAATAAGAAGAAAAAATAATACGGAGAGGAAATCTTGTATCCAAATATTTTGAAGGCAAATTTATAGTAATCGACTAGACCAAGATCTATCCCAGGAATCGGCACAATGGCGTTGCGCAAAAGATACGGAAAAGTTTTTTTCAGATCTAGAGACCGAGCACTTTGAATAGCCTTGTTTAGCATCTCAGGGTTTCTAAGATTTTTATGGTAGTCAGCAGGATTTGAGACTCCACACCAGCCCAAGCCACCTTTCTGTAATGCTTGATCAACATCTTTGAAGTACATATAACCTTTAAGCCCATAGCATGAATTGGAAATTGCTGCAGACATCGCCCAAGTTTGATCTGCAATAGCCTCAGGTATAACCTGGTGCATTTTACAGCGAACTCCATACTGACATAAGCCGAAAATAAGAGATATCACAAATAGAACAAAAAACAAGATAGGTTGAAAAAATTTTCTTTTGATCATTAGTAAAAGTAGATTTGAGTTTAATATGCATCGAATGTATTTCAGATAATGAATAATTGTATATGACAATTTTGTGCTGGAACTGATTTCAAATAGCTAACACAATTTTAGTATTGAAATCTTCGGTTCAATGCTTTGTGTTTTTTTATCTACTGAAATATTATTTTTTTATTAAATAAATATCCTATTACAGAGACCAAGAGTAAAGAAATAAATCCTGAAACTAGAACGTTAGTATAAATCAAGAGTTGGAATTTACAGAGCAGAACATTTAATATGTAGAGGAAGACGTACCCTAATACGAATTTAGGGAATATCTTTTTATTTAGGTTTTTAAAAACAAGCCTACCAAGAGTAAAGTAGTTAAAAACCACACCCAGGCAAGTAGCTAAAAATATAGCGAGGGAATAATGAAAACTAAAAAAAATAAAAACAACAAAAAAAGAATACCCTACGAGGGTGTTCAAAACGCCTGTTAGAATATAGCGTATAAATGTTTTCTCAGTCAAACTTGAAATAGCTCTAAATTTTAGAGATAGTTGCTTTCTAGCTTTCAAAATTTACCCTTTCCTTTTCTATTACAAGAGGGCGTCCCTTAGTTTGAGTAAGAACCTGCATTGTATATTCTCCTAGTATTCCAAGAAAAAAAAGTTGTATTGAGGAAAAAAAGAACAAACCAACAAGAATAGACGCTAAACCTAAACTATACTTTTCCCAATAAAGAAATTTTAAGACCATACATCCTACTGAAATTAAAAAACTTATAAAAGATAGGCCAAAACCAATAAATGTTGCTAAACGCATCAATACTTTTGAATAGCTTGTTAGGCCTAGAATTCCAATGTCATATAAAGAGTAAAAATTGTTCTTAGTTTTTCCAAACTTCCTTTTTTGTTGGGTATAGGATACTTTTTTTATCTTGAAGCCTATTTCTGCTATCATGCCTCTAAAATAGGGATAGGGATCATCAAATTTTCTTAAAATAGCAATGATTTTTTTATCATATAGTCCAAAGCCAAGAAAATTTGGTATAAGTTGCACTTCAGAAATTTTTGTAGAAATTTTGTAGTATAATTTTCTTATAAGAAACATTATTTTGGCCTCTTTACTTTTAGGCTTTATTCCAATGACTATCTCAGCCCCTTGTTCCCAATTAATTATAAACTCTTTTATGAGTTGGGGGGGATCTTGTAAGTCACATACAATAAACACTACGGCATCTCCATGCGCTTGTAACATACCATAGAATGGAGAACGAATATGACCAAAATTTCGCGAGTTAATAATTAATTTAACATTTTTATCTGCTTCAATAATCTTTTTTATGCGTTGCACTGTTTGATCATCAGAAGAATTATCAATAAATATATGTTCATATGAATAGTTGAGATTTTTAAAGACTTCTTTTACCTGTTTGTAAATTTCTTCAATATTGTCTTCTTCATTAAAACAGGGCGTAACAACGCTTATTTTTTTCATAATAGAATCCTAGGTTTTAAACAGGTGTTTTAATCCAATCAATATTAAGATTATTTATATTAGTACTATAATAATGGATCATTTTTTGCAGGCCTGTTCGAAGGGGAGTGAACTGAAACTGTGAGCCTAAAAAAGAGCTTAGCCTCTCATTAGAGCATGTATATTCATAGTTTAAAGTTTTACTTTTAACAATTATTTCAACTTGATTTCCTAAAATTTTTTTAATTTCTTCTGCAATTTCAGTTAAAAAAAGTGACCTACCGGTCCCTATATTATAATTAGAATATTCGGCATCATGATGAATGAAGGTATCTAAAATGCGAATAAAGTCATCTATAAATACATAATCAAACTTAATATCGTTATTAATTATTATCGGCAATTTACTTAGAGCCCTTACAATTGCATTTGAAATAAAACGCATTTGATAATCTTCATAGGGTGCATAAAGCCCAAATATATGAAGACTAACAGCTTTCTTGAAAGAGCTGCTTTTAATATTCTGAGAAATTTTTAATTTTGATAATCCATAAATATCAGATGGAACACGCTTCCCTAATTGATCTTCAGTAATATTTTTTTGTTGAAATGGTCTAGCATATTCAGCGCCACTACCTAATTGAATAAATTTAGTTTGGCCGCTAACATGACTAAAGAGATTTTCAAAAACTCTTAAATTACAATCAAAATAGTATTGTTCATTGCCTAAATCTTTCCTAGAACCACCAATGCTAGCTCCATTGATGAGAATATCAAACTTTTTATTTTTGAAATAACAATCCACATCTGATTTTTTAGTTAACTCCAACTCTCTACGTCGAGGTCCAAGTAAAGTATACTTATCTTTCTGTCGGTGAAAAAAGTTCCGCCCTATTGTTCCTGAAGCTCCAGCAAAAAAAATCTTTTTTTTCATATTGTCAGGGGGATACCAATTTACTATCTTCGGTTTCATTTCTTATTCTTAATGATTTCACATGAGGTTGAATCAACATATTAGACAACAATTCACTCTTTGAAACTAAAGGCGAGAGGTCTTCAAGAGGTGGCGAAATAATAGACCCATCTGCTTGGGGAATAATGGATAGTTTAGGCAAAAATAATTGCATGGGGTCCATGAAAACTTCACAAATAACAGGCCCCTTGCTTAATTGAAATTCAGGAATAACCTTATCAAAATCTTGCCAAGTTTTTATTATAAATGAATTAATATTAAAAGCTTTTGCAATAGCGGTGTAATTGGGGCAGGAAACGCCTGTTTCCTTATTTGTGCCTGTCATTCTATTCTTAAATAAGGCTTTTTGTGTGTGCTTAATCATTAAGTAACCATCATTACTAAAAACAATAATTTTAATGGGCAGTTGATGATGAACAATTGTTTGCAATTCTTGTAAGTTCATCATCATTCCCCCATCACAATTTAAGCACAAAACAGGGCCTTTGTTTGAGCCAAATGAGGCGCCAATTGCGGCGGGTAAACCAAAACCCATTTCTCCTAATCCCTGAGAGGTTATTAACCTTTGAGTTCCGTTTAATTTCAATACCTGATGAGCGCAAAGGAGAGCTGTCCCCATATCTGTAACAATGATTTCGTTGTGAGAGAGATGCTTGTTTAGTTTTTCAATAAAGCGGTAAGAGTTAATATAGCCATTCTTATCTGAATGAGATTGCTCAATAACAGGGTATTTTTTTCTATAGTTATTGCAAATTTTCACCCATTCTGTATTTTCAATGTTTTCTGAATTATTTGCTTTCGAGAGTAAGTTCTTTATAATTTTTTTTGCGTCGCAACAGATTGGATAGTTTATTCGTTCAATATGTTTAGACAATTCATTAGTATCTATATCTATAGTTGCTATTTTTGCATCTCTAGCAAACTCATTTATATCATATCCCACCTGTGGAATCGAAAGGCGCGTTCCTATTGTAAGCAAAAAATCACAGTTTTGAAGAATAAAATTAGCAGCTCTTTGGCCATATACACCGGCTCTTCCGAAAACTAAAGGATGGTCTGAATTTAATATATCTATACCCGTCCATGAGACTAAAGTAGGGCAATTTAATTTTTCGATTAATTTTTTAACTAAATCTATAGCATTAGATAACCTAACTCCATGGCCCAGCCATATTAGAGGGCGCTTAGAATTCAAAAGACTTTTAAAAACGAGGTCAGCTCCTTGCTCTTCATTGAAGATGATTTTTTTATCGATTTCGACGGGCTTGGGTTTATCTAAGTTTTTTGTAGCTAAGTGCACACCTTCAGTCGAAGAGACAGGTGCGCTTTGTATATTCATAGGAATTTCTAAAAAACAAGGCCCAGGTCTATTTATTTCTGAAATTTTGTAGGCTTTTTCAATTTCTGGAAGCACCTCGTTTGGTGAGATAATTCGCTTGGAATATTTAGTTACTCCTTTCAACATATTGACTGAATCAAAACCTTGAACACCCCATATTCTGAGATTATTGTCTTCCTTTGTAAACTTGGAGTTTTCATTTCCTGCAATGATTAGAACAGGTATGGAATCCATCCAAGCTCCCACAACGCCAGTTACAACATTGGTGGTTCCTCCTCCTGTTGTTACCAAAACTACAGAGATCTTTCCCGACACCCTGTAATAAGTTTGTGCTGCCATAGCAGCGGCTTGCTCGTGGTGAACACAAATAATTTTAGTATATCCCAGTCTGTTTATGGCATCAAAAATTGAAGCATTTCCTGCCCCAACGATACCAAAAACTGTTTCAATGTTTCTTTTTTTCAAAAATAGAGCTATTTCATCTGCTGCTTTCATCATATTTTTTTAATTTATTCAAATTGTTATGAACATATTTTTAGATATGCATATTGATCTTATGCCATCTTAATGTTTTCTTAATAGCATGTTCTAATGAGATTGATGCTTGGAGTTTTAAAGTATCAGAAATAAGAGCTATATCTGGCACAAAGCAAGAGGCTGGATTATTTTGGGGTGAAAAATTCCATCTAATTTCAGAATGCGGGTTAAACTCTTGAGAAATTAATTCTGCAACTTTTGTTAAACATACAGGCCTATTCCCTCCTACATTAAATACAGATCCATTCTCACCTTGAACCAACATTTTTAAAAGCCAAAATGCCATATCGCTTCCGTATAAATAACTTCTAACAGACTGACCATTTCCTAAAATTTTGATTGGATTGCCTGACAAAGCATCTAAAATAAAACTATTTACAGCCCATGGTTTATCAAGCAATTGATAAGGGCCTATAAAAGTAAAGAGTCTAGCTGTTTGAGTAGGAACATTATATTGAGTAGAGAAACTATGACAGAGCTGTTCCGCAAAACGTTTGGCTTCAGGATAGGCCCCTTTAACACTGCTACATGGGCGCAGGTGAATTTCAGAGGTTTCAGAAATGCGATCTACATCAAGCGGTTGCTGTCCATAAACAAGCCCCGAACTGAGATTGAGCAACATGCGAAAATCAGATAGACGAGACACGTGCCTTAAAATATTCTTTGTCCCATCTGCTATTGTGAGCATAACATCAACTGGATTTAGCGCATGAAGCCTACTATCAGGATTGGCAGCAGCATGGATCAACCAATTAGTCTCAGCAGGAAGCTCTATTAGATGTTTGACATCATTTTCAATAAAATGAAAATTTTTTTGAGTACTGAGGTAGGGTCTAGAAGCTTTGAATTTGTCAAAACTTCTTCCTATTACTGTGATGTCCGTATTAAAATTGTGGTTGATATTCAAGCATGTCAGAAGACCTGTAAGCCATGTGCCCACAAACCCTGATCCTCCTGCTATCACAACAGATGAATTTTTAAGAGGATGTAGAGATTCGACAGCATTTTCTATGACTAGGTTACAATCTTCCATAAAAAGATCAGTGGCGCTTACGACTTTCATTTAGAGCCTCTCTTATTTGAAATTTCAGACGCAACTTCAATAATTAAATCTTCTTGACCAGCTAACACTTTTCTCTCCCCAAGTTTGGAAAAAACTTCTTTAGGGTCCACTTTATAGGCTTCAGAAATTCGCTGAACAGGTTTCAGGAATCCAGAAAAAACTCCAGACAGACCACTTACAATACTTAATGAACTTATCGTGGGACAGTGTTGCATCAGTTCTTTTTCTGCTAAATCAGCCGCATCTAAGAGGGAGTAAAGATCAATAGATGTTTGATGTCCTATTCGATGTATTACGGGAATTAAAGCCTCTATCTGCGCATTGCCAGATCCTGCACCAAACCCTCTTGCAGAGCCATCTAAAAGGCTAGCTCCAGCATTCACTGCAGCAATTGAATTTGCAATGGCAACACCTAAATTGTTGTGCGCATGAAAACCTACGGGTATAGTTAATAAATCTAGCAAAGCCTTGACTCGTTCTGTAACCTGATCTGGCAAAAAGTGCCCCGCAGAATCCATAAAAATAATAGCTTCAGCTCCATAGGACTCCATTTTTAAAGCTTGCTCAGCTAAAGCTCTTGGTGACAACATATGCGACATCATCAATACCCCAAAAGCTGTTTTTCCTTTCTCTCTAACAAAAGAAAGATGTCGAGCAGTGATATCAGCCTCTGAACAATGAGATGCAACACGAACCACATCAACACCTAAATCCAAAGCTGGCTTGATATCTCGATTGATTGTAGCAAAGCCTGGAATGACATGAATACCCAACTTGGCTTTTGACAAATGTTTTTTTGCCTCTGCTAACATTTCATGATCAGAAAAGGGTGCCTCTCCAAGTTGTAGCGAAGATGCCCCCAAACCATTTCCATGCCCCACCTCAACAATAGGAACTCCTGATTTATCAACAGCTGTACAGTAGCAGGCTATTTGCTTTAACGTAAGTTGATGTGCAATCGCATGATTGCCATCACGCAAAGAAACATCCGTAATTAGTATATGTTTACTTTCAGACATAAGATAGCAGTTGATCTTGATCAAGTTTATGTTGAGCCCAAAGCTCTGCCATAGCTATTGCAGAGCAATTAATAATATCTAAATTACCAGCATATTTGGGCAGATAATCTCCTAGACCTCTGACCTTTACCATTACTACAATACGTCCATTTTCTAAAATGGGGCCGAGTATTAGCTCATACCCTGGAACGTATTGTTGTATACTCTTTATCATGGCATTCAGCTTTACAGATAATAAGTCTATTTGAGGATGGGAGACCTTTGCAAAGATAGTTGTTTGCATGTCTATACATGGTTTCGCTGGATTTAAGTTTAAAATAGCTTTTGTTCGCTTAGCCTTGGAAAATTCTTGTAGTCCTTGCTCTGTGGCATAAATGTACTCATCTAAGTTCAGTCTTGTGGCGGGTCCAGCACTATTGGAAGAAATACTTGAAATTACTTCTAAATAATCTATTTCGCTATGTACCTGACTAATTGTATGAGCAATTGGAATAGAGGCTTGACCTCCACAGGTGACCATATTGAGATTATTTTGCTCCAAACAATCCTTTGCATTTACAGAAAATACTGACATTTTTCCCACTTTTGCAGGAGTTAGATCTATTGCCATTAAATTTAATTGGGCAAATACCTTTGCATGCTCTTTGTGCATATGGGCTGAAGTCGCATCAAATACTATGTCACAACAATTTGGATGTTTTGAAAAATAGTTGATGCTTTCAGTCGATGTTGGAACACCCAATGATCTAGCTTTGTGAATTCCTGCTGAATCTGGGTTGCGTCCTATAAAAACGGAACATTCTAATACTTTAGAACGCATTATTTTTATTAATAAATCAGTACCAATGTTTCCAGTACCTATGACAGCAGCTCTAACTTTATTCATATTCCTAAAAATACTTTATTTCGTATAGCAGCTACAAAATAATTGAATGGAATTTTGTACATGATCGAACATTTCCTTACTCAAACCATTATGGCAAGCGATTAACATGCCTCCTCGCATTACAGAGTCAGCGTGAATAAAATCTTCTGCTTGTCTTTTGTATTTTAAATCACTTTGTGTAAAACAAGGCTGCCTTAAAATATTTCCGGTGAAAACTGTTCTCGTTTGAATATTCCTATTTTCAAGAAAAATTTGCAATTCCGTTCGCTTAAATGGAGCATCGTCTTTGATAACAATTGGATATGCAAGCCACCCTGTTCTTGATTGCTCTAGTTGTTTAGGAAGAATAAACCAATTCTCATATTGCTTTAAAAAAGCTGTATGTTTGTTAAACCATTGTTCTCGTAATTTAATATTGGCTTCTAATTTTTTAAGTTGGACCAACCCAAATGCAGCTCCAATTTCAGAAGGCTCTAAGTTATAGCCAAATTGTTTAAATACAAATTTATTATCATACTGAATGCCATCGAGGTGGACATCAAATCGATTTTCAATTTTCTCTGATTCAACAAAGAGAGAAGAGCTTCTTCCCCAGCTTCGAAGTAGTTTTGCTTTCTTCAGCAACTCTACATCATTGAAACAGATCATTCCTCCATTCCCAGCACAACTAACAACATGGGATCCATAAAAACTAGTTGTACTTATATCAGCATATTTACCTGTCGGAATTTCATTAAATGTGGCTCCGACTGTGTCTGCCGAATCTTCAATTAAAATTAAGTGATGGCGATCAGCAATAAATCTAAGCATCTCCCAGTTCGGCAGATTTCCTATTAAGTTAGGAATCATGAGAGCTTTTGTTTTATCAGTAATTAAAGATTCAATTTTATTTGCATCGATATTGTATGTACCTTCTTCAACATCAACAAATACCGGAACTAACTTATTGCGAACTAGAGGAGCTACAGTTGTTGAAAATGTTAAAACAGGAGTAATAACTTCAGAACCTGGGGGCAAGTTTAAAACTTCTATGGCTAAATAATTTGCAGACGATCCTGAGTTCACCATCAGACCGTACTTTTTTCCAAAAAGATCTGATATTTTTTGTTCCATTAAATCAACTGAAGGACCCATTTGCGTGCTATTTTGCATTGCTTTAACAACGGCATCAATCTCATCTTGATCATATACAGCTTTACCATATGGAACGCGGACATATTCAGTCATAGTCTCTTGATTCAGGGTACTATTAGAATTCATATCAACACCTTTTCAGTTAATTTTTGTGAATATTTTGTTATTTCTTGAGTAGAGTAATTCATTAAATCTTCATGATTAAAATAAGCTATGTACCAATTCAGAGTTGACTCCATAATTTCATCTATTTTTTTTTGCGGACTCCAATTAAGGTATTTTCTTGCTTTAGAAGAGTCTAGTTTTAAAAAATTAGCTTCGTGAACTTGGTTGGATATCTCATGATCCCATTGAATTTCTTCTGGCCAAATTGTCATTGCTTTCTCAACAACGGCTCTTACCGAATGGCTCTCTTCACTCGAAGGAGAGAAATTCCACTCCCCTGAAAAGAGGGAGGGGGTTTCCCAAAGCTTTTCTGTTAATGAAAGATAGCCTGAGATAGCGTCCAACACATAAAGCCAAGGCCTAGTTGCATTAGGATTCCGAATATTTAAGCATTCTTTTTTGGAAAAAGACCTGATTAAGTCAGGTATTAAACGGTCTTCAGACCAGTCTCCTCCACCTAAAATATTTCCCGCTCTGGCAGTAGCTAAAACTTTTCCATGGTTTTCAAAAGAATCCATACTAAAAAAAGAGTTGCGATAGGCCGACGAAACAAGCTCTGAGCAAGCTTTACTGTTGCTATAGGGGTCATGGCCTCCTAACTCATCGCTTTCTCTATATCCCCAAATCCATTCCTTGTTGCTATAGCATTTATCTGTAGTAACATTCAGTAACACCTTAGCATCTTTAGAGGTTCTAAAACAATCAAGTAAATTAACAGTCCCCATTACGTTTGTTTCATACGTTTCCCGAGGGTTCTCATAGGAATATCGAACTAAGGGTTGAGCCGCTAAATGAAAAATAACATCTGGAGAAATTGCCTTAATTTTTTTTGATAAAGAACCATAATCACGAATATCTAGAAAAGTAGAATCAATTTCTTTATCCAAGGAGAGCAGTGAAAAAAGACTAGGTGATGTGTTGGGTGACAAGGCTATTCCAGAAACTTTGGCTTCTAATTTGTGAAGCCATAGCGAAATCCAGGATCCTACAAAACCACTATGGCCAGTGATTAAAACTTTCTTATCTTTCCAGAAGAGAGGGTTTAAAGGCATACTTTTTTCTCTATAGAAATTTTATCCCACACTTTCCAAGGAGCTTTATTTCCCCAAAGATTTTCAAGGTATAACTTATCCCTTAAGGTGTCCATTGGCTGCCAAAATCCATCATGAAAGTAAACATTCATTTGTTTATTTTTCGCAAGGGTTTCCATTGGCGTTTTTTCCCAAATAGTGGAGTCGTCTCCAATAAGAGACAAGACTTTAGGAGATAAAATAAAAAATCCACCATTGATCCAATAGCCATCGCCCTTAGGCTTCTCTTTAAAAGAAAGAACCTTGTTGCCCTCTAAATCAAGGGACCCAAAGCGCCCGGGAGGCTGTACAGCTGTGACTGTTGCCAAGCATTGCTCTTTTTTATGAGACTCTAAAAGAGAGTTCAAGTCTATGTTGGCAAGGCCATCACCATAAGTAAAACAAAAATCCTCCTCTCCCAAATACTTCCCAATTCTTTTTAATCGCCCCCCAGTCATAGTTTCTTCGCCTGTATCAACCAAAGTAATTTTCCAAGGCTCTGACTTGTTGTTATGAATAGTCGTTGTGTTTTCCCTTAAATTGACTGTAATATCTGAAAGTCTTTCATAGTAGTTCAAAAAGTATTGTTTAATTAAGTAACCTTTATAGCCCAAGCATATAACAAATTCATGAATCCCGTAATAAGAGTATATTTTCATAATATGCCATATGATTGGATGTCCACCCACTTCAACCATTGGCTTAGGCCTAGTGTCTGTTTCTTCAGCTAAACGCGTCCCCAATCCACCTGCTAATATAACACACTTCATTAGTTCGTCACTTGGCTCCCTATTAGTACATTGAATGAGGGTAATCTAAATATTTTTGCTATTATTGTATAGAGTAATTTGGAAAAATGTAATGAATAAAATCACTTTGGCCCTTCTAGAAATAACTTAAATCAATATATTCTTGCTTTTGGATATAAGAAGAGCGAAGATTAGGGTAAACAAAGAACCTGAAAAAGCTAAAGAAGAAACTCTATGAGCAAAAACCCATTGCTCCCTACATCCAACTTAACTATTCCTAAAACACTCGTTATCGGTCAAGATAGTTTTGTTGGAGGAGCCCTCTATACATGCTATAAGAAACAATACCCTGGTATAGTTGCAACTTCTCGAGACAAAAATAAAACTGACAGTTTTTTTCTAGATCTAAACAACCCTAGTTTAACAAAGCTAAACCTTACTTCAAAAAATTTTAGCCAAGCTGTCATCTGTGCAGGGATAACCGACATTGCCTATTGTGAAAAACACCCCGACCTTTCATACAAAATAAATGTAGTGGGTGTTTTGGAAACAGCTAGGCAGCTTGCTAAACATGGGATTAAGCCTATTTGCTTTTCAACCGATATTGTTTTTGATGGATTGCAAAACATCTATTTGGATAATTCTAACCCAGCCCCGCTAAATGAATACGCTAAACAAAAAGCTGAATTAGAAAAGAAACTGCCCAGTGTATGTGGACCCAATCATCTTATTTTAAGAATTAGTAAAACATACTCTACTCTATACGCTGACAACACTCTTTTGAGTGAAATTATTAAAAAGTTTACAGAAAAGCAAATCATTTCAGCTGCTACAGACTTATATTTTAGACCCTTAGAAAAAGATGATCTGATAAATGCAATATTAAATCTTCAATCAATTAACGCTACAGGGATATTTAACCTTTGTGGCCCCACTTTAATGAGCTGGTATGAAATAGCTTCCGCAATAGGGAACTCTTTCAGTTTCTGCCCCGAACTCGTCAAAAAAATTAAAATTGATTCGCTCAATTCTTGTTTTCAAAGACCTAAGAAATTAAACTTATGTGCAAATCGATTTGAAGCTTTGTTTCCTAACTTCAAATTTCAATCTATTGAAGAATCTATCCTTAAAATTAAACTTAACTTCCCAGAAGAGATACCCCATGAAAACACTAGCCGCCGTACTTGAAAAAATTAATGCCCCTTTAAAGTTATTGAGCTTAGATATACCCCCTTTAAAAGAAGGACAAGTTCTTGTGAAAATTGCCTATACAGGCCTTTGCCATACACAACTTAATGAAATTTATGGAAAAAAAGGTGAAGATAAATATTTACCTCATACTCTTGGACATGAAGGCTCTGGGATAGTTGCTGAAATCGGCCCCGGTGTAACTAAAGTGAAAAAGGATGATCATGTTGTACTGTCATGGATTTCAGGAAACGGGTTAAACGCAGCGAGTACATCTTACCTTTTTGAAGATCAAATTATTAATTCTGGTGCAATTAGCACCTTTATGTCGCATGCAATTGTTTCTGAAAATAGAATTATCCCTATACGACGAACAATTCCCCTTAAGGAAGCAGCCCTTTTAGGTTGTGCTCTACCCACAGGCATGGGGATTATACTTAACAATATTAAAATACGCCCTGGAAACACTATTGCTATTTTTGGAGTTGGAGGTATTGGAATGAGTGCTCTCATTGCCTCAAAACTAATGCATGCATCACAGATTATTGCCATTGATATATGTCCGAATAAACTTGAATTAGCGAGTCAAATTGGAGCCACACATACAGTCAATGCTTTAAAAAAATGCCCTGTAGACGCCATTCTTGATTTAACAAATCACCAAGGTGTTGACTTTGCCGTTGAAGCTGCTGGAAAAAAACAGACGATGGAATCTGCATTCAATTCTGTGAAAAAAAATGGAGGTCTCTGCGTCATTACAGGAAATTTACCTCAAGGGGAAAAAATTGAAATTAACCCCTTTGATTTAATTTGCGGCAAAAGAATTGAGGGAACGTGGGGCGGAGAAAGTGATATAGAAAAAGATATTAAAATCTACTGTGACCTGCTTGAAAAGTCTGCTATCGACCTATCGCCTCTTATTAGCCACACTTTTACTTTGAGTGAAATTAATACTGCTATTAAACAGCTCACAGAAAGCAAAAATACAGTTCGTTGCCTCATTCAAATTAACTGATCAGCTTTTGATATCAATTTTTAGCACTATCAAAAAATCTAAAATAATAATAGACTCGTGCCTAATAACAGGGAG
Source organism: Chlamydiota bacterium (assembly GCA_022601335.1). GTDB lineage: Bacteria > Chlamydiota > Chlamydiia > Chlamydiales > JAAZZY01 > JAJACV01. The sequence goes on from JAJACV010000044.1 coordinate 40,972, forward strand.
TTTTGTAAAGCAAATGGCAGTTGACAACTTTGAAAAGTATGAACAGCTTATAAAGCGTGATGGATACTTTGTATTAAAACTTGAGCATACAGATGCTCTTCATGAAACGAGAGTTCTTTTAACTCAAAAGTTAAGAGAATTAACAAGGCAGCCAGAACTTGAATTAGAAAATTATCATAAGCTGAACTACACTGATGAAGAGCACCTAGCCTTTCAGTATCAAATTTCTGAATACTTCAAAGAAAACAACCTTGCTATTAACATAATTAAACAAAATGTTCGTGTTTTTAAATCCATAATAGGACAGGATTTGGATGTGCAAGCAAAGCCATACCTAAGAATTGCAAGACCCCAAAAAAAAGTAGATAATATAGGGTATCACCGCGACACATTTTATGGCGGCTATCCAGAAGAGCTTTCCGTTGTTATTCCTTATGTGAATCTTTCTAAAGAAGCTGCTCTTTCTATTTATCCTGGGTCACATACCCATCCAGAGTCTAATTTCACTTTTGATCAAAAAGAGCTAGCAACAAAAGAGCAGTTTAAAAAATCTGTGAAACATACACTAGGCTTCCTGTATGCTCCCAAGCAACTAAAAGACGAAAAAAAATATAACATTCAACCTGTCCCATTGAAGTTTGGTGAAGCTTTAGTTTTTATGCTTTCTACTCTACATGGAAGCGTAGTTAATACCTCCAATGAATGCCGCTGGTCTTCTGATGTCCGCATAAAGCATGCGTTGAACAATTTGGACCTTTCATCAAGGCCTAGCTACTACGCACCTCTTTGTAGGTCAGCCCTTACAGAGTGCTGCGCTCAGTTTTACACTAATAATAGTTCAAATTAGCTACATGAACTCGATCAGAATTAATAAGAAACTAATAAGAAACCTAGTTCAGCAAATTGAACTAGGTAACTCTAAAGAAACATTTAGCTTAATTTCCCGACATCTAGAGCTATTTAACTCTGCCGAACTTTCTTATCTAGCCTTTCTATCTATTCAGTTACCTATGTTAAGGCAGCCACTCCTCGAATTACTATTTTGCTCAGAGAAATTGGATACTCTAAAGCCAAAAGCAATAAAAAAATTACTTTGCGTTGAATATTTCAAAACTGAATTTTACTTTAATGAATCTCAACGACTGCAGATGTATCTAAACAAATTTTTTAGCCTAATTCCAGAGGGTAAGCAATATTCAAAGCTGTTTTTGGAT
>JAJACV010000045.1 GCA_022601335.1 Chlamydiota bacterium
GAAAAAAAATGCCGCTGAGCCTTGATTTTAAAACACTGGTGCAAAACAAAAATGTCCCCAACCCCTTCTTAGAACTATATAAAATTATTCGCTTAAATACGCTTGATATTTTAAAGAAAAATAAAGCCTACTTGGCAAATAAAGAGGGAAGTGATCCGGGATTATGTCTCTCAGCTACAGATATTGAACAAATTAGCTCTCAACTAAATACGACCATTAATACTGAGAAAAAAAAATTAAGTGGACGCCTCTCTTTTCTTTTTACCACTGTAAGTTTAGCTCCATTGCTCGGGTTATTAGGAACCGTTTGGGGCATTTCAGTGACGATGTCTGAGATGCCCAATAAGGCTAACACTCTTAGTAACGATGCTGTTTTATCAGGACTTGCTATGGCTCTTGGCACCACTGTTATAGGAATTGTAGTTGCCATTCCAGCGCTTATTGCTTATAACTATTTCAAACAATTTATTGAAAATTATTCCATTCGAATGGATAACTTTTCGTCTGAAATGCTCTCCTCCATTGAAATGCATTACAGAGTCGTAGATGTGAAAGAAAAGCATGGGTAGAAGATTAAATAATAGACAATCGAGCGCTCTATCGGAAGAGGCATGGGTTAACTTAATGCCCTTAATCGATGTTGTCTTTGTCGTTTTAGTGATGTTTATAGTCATAGCCCCGATGCTTGATGTTGATCAAGTAGACTTAGCTCAGGGAACTACGGAGATAAAACAACAAAATTTGAGCCAAGATTTATCTATTCATGTCCGAGCAGATAATTCAATTTGGTTGAATAAAAAGCAGGTAAGTGTTGATGACCTTTTAAACACGCTAACCTACATACATAATCAAAATCCAGCATCTTCCTTGCAGTTGTATCATGATCGAAAAGCAATGTTTGGCACCTACCAAACGATTCGAAGTGTAAGCCAAAAAGCAGGCTTTGAACATATAGATGTAGTATTAAAACCTGACTAGCTTATGCAAAAAAATAAATATGAGACCCCCAAGTTGATTGTAGGGGCAGCTTTTGCGGTGAATTTTCTGATTTGTTTTTTTTTATTTAACACAAAATCAATTCCAAAGAAAGTTCCTCTGAAATCAGTACAAACTCATTTTGTGACACTTGCTCCTCAGAAAAAAGCGATCAAGGCCACAACATCTACAACCAAAAAAAAACTTAATACTCCAGCTTCACCCCCATCCAAAAAGGTAAAAAAGCCTGAAACCAAAAAAAGCACCTTAGTTTTACTAAAAGAGGAAAAAAATAAAATAGTTCCTCTTCCTAAACAGGATCTTCCTAAAAAAAGTCCGAAAAATGAACTTGTTTTACCGACATTAGTCGGAAAACTAGAGTTGGAAAATCCCGCTAAAAATGATCTTGTACTTCCCAATTTACCCGTCACAAGTATAGGATATGTCGATCAAGTCAAAATGTTTTTGGCATCTAAAATTTTTATGCCTCATAAAGGTGAGGTTTTGGTAGAAGTAAAAGTAAATCAATCAGGGAAGATATTGAGTATTTCTGTTAAGAAAGCATCAGATCAAGAGATTTTTCATGTGATAAAATCACAAATAGCTAAGATTGATCTTCCTCCTTTGAGTCACGAATATTTAGGTGAAAAAGAACATACTTTCACATTTAACTTTATTTAATGGATCTAATATGAAAAAAATAACCTTTTTGTTTTTAATGGCTCTCACTTCACTTCAATTGATGGGACAAGAAGATTCAGATATCATTACCATTGAATTGCAAAAAGAGAGTTATTTAACTTCTGTCTATATTGAAAATACACACTCACATTCAACGGACCTTCTCAAAAGCTACCTCAAGGAAATTGAAGATGTTCTGCGATTTAACTTTAACCATAACGGTCGAACGAAAGTCATCAGCCAAAAAGATTTAGGCGATGGGACCTATATGGCAAATAGGTTGTCTAAAGAATGGGAACTTTTTGGTGTCGAATATGTCATTAAATTGGATCTCACAGATAACTATTTGACTCTATCTGTTTTATCTACAGTGGAAGATCGTATTTGTTTTGCCGAAGAAGTTAAATTGGCGCAAAACTTAGAGCAAGATCGCTTAAAAATACATCGTTGTTCTGAAAATATTCATCAACTTCTATTCGATGAAAAAGGAATTTATCTTAGTCAGATTCTTTATACTTTAAAGTCTAAAAAAGCCCTTTCCGCAAGCCAACCTTGGATATCGGAGGTGTATCAATGTGATTGGGACGGAGCAAACCCAAGACAAGTGACTAAAGAAGAAAATTACTGTGTAACACCCTCTTATTACAAATCAAAAGACAGAGAATCTATCGATAGTTTTTTTTATGTAAGTTATAAAATAGGGCAGCCTAAAATTTATTGGGCTTCATTTTCTGAAAAAGAGGGGAAGCGACTCACTCATTTGCGAGGTAACCAACTCATGCCGGCTGTTTCACCAAATGGAGATCAAATTGCCTTTATTAATGATGCTCCTGGAAATCCGGAGCTTTTTGTACAAGACTTTAGACCGCACATAGGTGCCATAGGAAAACCAAGGCAAATATTTGCATGTAAAAGAGGAGCGCAAGCTTCCCCAACTTACAGTCCGGATGGAAAGCAGATAGCTTTCGTTTCCAATAAAGATGGCTCTCCAAAAATTTATACAATTAATGTGCCCCAAGAAGGTGAATCACAAAGAGAAAATAAACCCAAACTTATTACGCGGGTTAATGGCGAAAATACAAGACCTTGTTGGTCACCCGATGGAACAAAGTTGGCTTATATTGGGCGCGTGGATGGAGTACGGCAAGTTTGGATTTATGATTTTGTTCTTCAAAAAGAATGGCAATTAACTTATGGCCCTGGAAACAAAGAAAATCCGGTTTGGGCTCACAACAGCTTACATCTTGTTTTTAATTCTGTAGGCAATGCATCTTGTGAGCTCTACTTAGTGAGTTTAAACCAGCCCAAAGTCATGAGGATTCAAACACTACCAGGACTCAAGCGCTTTCCTGTTTGGATAAACAGAGATTAAACTGTGTTAAAAATTAAATATTTCTAGTTTAAAATTTATTAGTGTGGTATCGAATACAGGTGTGAGAAAATCCTAATATTCATGGGGAATTTTATGAAACAATGGTTCAAATTTTTGGGATTAATCCCTTTCTTAATTTTTACTACAAGCTGTCAGTCAAGATCGACAACAGCTATGTGGGAAAATACTAAAACGGCTTCAAGATACTTTGGCAGAGGCTTAAAAGTACTGGGGGGAAAAGGAAGTGATTCAAAGCTTATTCATCATCCTTATGAATTCCAAGGACCTGAAGATTTAGAGTATGTCTCTCTCTATGATGAGGAAGAATCTTCTGAAGCAAATTTTCATACGTATCCTTTAGCTAAAGAAACTCCAGGAGAGCTTGGAAGTTTTTTACCTGGTTTAGAAGGCTTTTATAATCCAGAAGGACAAGAACATCAGATCTTTAAACGTCTACACTTTGATACAAATAAAGATAAAGTTAAAGGTGCAGATGATTACCAAACCATTCAAGAGATTGCAAAATACCTTAAGAAAAATCCCAACTGTTACCTTTATATCTTAGGACACTGCGATCAGAGAGGAACAGATGTTTATAATATGACACTAGGCTCAAGACGAGGTAATACCATTAGAAACCTTTTAATTGAACAAGGGGTCAACCTCAACAGGCTATTTACGGTCTCTTATGGCAAAGAAAAACCTGTCAATTCTGCCAATAACTCAAAAGCTTGGGAAGAAAATAGACGGGTAGAATTTAAAATCTATAAGAAAAAATAATGAATACTAAGATTTTCAAGAGATGTTCTTCAGTGGTGTTTCTTGCCCCTTTATTTCTTTTGACTCTTTCTAGCTGTTTTTCTTCAAAACACATGAGGGCTCAAGAAATAAAAACGGATATTTCCCTTCGTGAGATGAAATCTGAGCTAGAAGATCAGAAGTATCAGATCAGTCGACTCGAGGTGGAAATGCAGATTATCGAAGGAAAATCTGATTCTCAAGTTTCATCTATTCATCAAATTCGAAAAGATTTAGCTAAACTTGGAAAAGAAGAAATCAATTTAGTAGAAAAAACTTTGGGAGCTTATCAGCAAAAATTAGAGCGCCTAGGAAATTTTGAAGATCTTTTAAAGAGTGATTTACTCAGACTAAAAGAACATACTGAAGATGTTCGTAAAACTTTAGTGCAGTTTAAAACAAAAATTGATGACAATGAGAAGGCTATTTCCTGTCAGAATCGATATATAAACCATTTAAAAACTTCTCTAGAATCTTTATTAAAAGTCGTTGAACAGAGTGAAGAGGGAAGTGTCTTTTATGTGGTCCAAACAGGCGATTCACTAGATAAAATTTCAAAAGAAAATCATGTTCCTATAGATCTAATTAAAGAGCTTAATCATTTGAATAGTGATTTGATCATCATAGGACAAAAGCTGCGCCTTAAGTAAATGAATAATAAGTCTAATGCTCTAGCCGTTTTTGATTCAGGAGTTGGAGGTCTCACGGTACTTGACTCTTTAACTTCTCTGATGCCTAATGAAACTATTTACTATTTAGCTGATACTCTAAATCTTCCCTACGGAAATAAGTCGAAAGAGAAAATTCAAGATTATTGCCTTGGTAATGTCAGCTTTTTAACCAAATATCCTATCAAAGCCTTAATTATTGCTTGCCATACAGCCTCAGCCTTAGCTTATGACTCTTTAAGAGCTCGTTTTAATATTCCACTATTTGATGTAATTACTCCTGCTGTAGAAGAAGCTACTAAGAAAACTAAAAATGGTAAAATAGCTGTTTTAGCTACGGAGTCTACCATTCATTCAAATGTATATGAAAAGCTTTTAAAGCAAAGGATGAATAATAGTACTGTGATTTCAATTGCATGCCCTTTACTTGTACCTCTCGTAGAAGAAAATCTGCTGAGTAAAAAAATAGCTGATAAGTTGGTTCAGCAATATTTAACTCCTATAAAAGATTCAGATATTGATACGGTTATTTTAGGTTGTACTCATTACCCTTTACTCAAAAATTTAATACAAAGCGAGTTGTCTAGCTCTGTTCAAATTATTAATTCAGCTCAATCTTGTGCCAAAAATGTTCAGCAATTTTTGGAAAAAAATAAGTTAAATGAAACAAAAAAGGAAAAGGGGAAATATCACTTTTTAGTTTCAGGGCAGCCTGATTCATTTCAGATAAAGGGAAGTATCTTTTTAAAGAAAACCATCGAAACTGTCAAAAAAATAGAGTCCTAAATTTTTAAATCGGAGAGTTATACGTGCTTAATATAAAGTCTTTAGGGCCCATTAGTATTGGGGTCCCAAATTTAGAAGAGGCCCAGAAATATTACCAAGAACTTTTTGATACAGAGCCTGTTGCTATGTTTAAAAATTTTAAAAATGAAGGATTTTCAAAAAATATGGGGCTGCCAACAGACTCCGAAGTAAGCTTTTGTCTCATAAAATTTCAACATTGTAACTTGGTTTTAGAGCTATTTGAATCAATAAGTCCGAATGCAAGGGGTGAAATACAAAAGCACTCTGTAAATGATTTAGGAGGTCCTAGAATAATGAGCCTTCAGGTTGAGGATGTTTTAAAGGCTTTTGAAGTGGTCAAAACAAACTCTAGTCTTGAAATTTTAAATACAAAAGAATTTGTTCCTACAACATTCTCTTCTGTCTCAACAGCTCAATTTACTCTTGGAAAAGAAGACAATAATATCCCAGCTAAGGAGCGCGTTGCGTCTCATCTCATTGAAAAACATTTTTTTCTATTCAGAGACTCATATGGGCTCATTTGGAAAATAGAAGAAAGAACTATTGACTCTAGCTTTGAGAAATAAAGCCTATTTAGCTTGGGCAATGTCCATTTCAAAAAGAGCCTTTTCAGTTTGAATTTTAATTGCATTCATCATAAAAGATCGTTTGAAAGCTCTGTCTCCAAAGGTAATAGGTTGACTGAGATCTTTTATCACTTGTCGAATCCATGTTTTGTCCTTAGTTGCAGGATTGAACTCAGGGTCAGTGAGTTCTTGCAGCGACTCGAATTTAGATAACATATCATTGTCGATGATTAGGATTAGATTTTTTTCAAATCCATCAAACATCGCTGCTAAATGTGGAAAAGCAATTTCAATACTCTCTGAAAATGGCGTACTAGAATCCTGAGGATTCCTAACCATTGCATCTATAAAATGTAAGCCTATTAAATCTAAAAAGTCATGTCCAGGAAGACCAAAGAGATTGTTTTTGCAGAGTTCCATTTGATTTTGAATCATATTTTTTAAAAAACTGTTCTCTAAAGGAATAACGGATGAGTTTATTTCTAGTTGGTTAAGAGCTCCTTGGCACGCCTCAATATAGGTTTCTCTTAATGCCACTTGGATAATATTTTCTAATAAAATTTGCCCTGTTGCATTGAGAGGAAGAGGAGGGGTAATTTGATCTAATTTTTCCTCAAAATATAGAGAACTATCAAAATCTCCGTTTTGTAAGTAAGCAATTGATAAAATAGCTATGGCTTCAGGATTAAAGGCATGAAGTGTTAGAGCTTCTTCAGCAAGTGAAATAGCTTCAGATGGGTTATTTTGTACTAAGGCTACATAGGCCTTAAAAGTATAATCTTTAGATTGTAGTTGTGGAACTTCCAAAATATGAGCGTTTAAGCGCGCCTGCCAGTTCTGAAAGTCAATTTTAAAGTTTTTTTCCTCTTCTCTAAATGATTTTGATAAACCTTTTTTTACAAACTGAGTTAGAACACTTTTATCTGCATGAGGATTTTCTGGAGGAAGTCCAGGATATGGACAACTGGCATCCGGATGCCCTGTGCACACAGTCCCAAAAAAAGTTTTTTCATAAGAATGTTTGTTCACACATTCAATAAGAAATTGATTGTAGTTTTCCAACTCACTGGAAGACAAATTGGGTATCAGGAAATTTAAGTCAGCTTTATCTATAGGATTTAATTCAACTGGGTTACCATCGACATTTCTATTTTTGTCTGAAAGAGGAGAGATAGGCTTTGGCTGAGGTTCAAAAAAGCTTTCGGTAAAAGCAGGAGGATTTGGAACAAAACTGTTTGTGATAGATTGAGCACTCATATCAATTGCCTCATTATGAATAAATAAATTAGAACCATTTTAATATATAAGGTAGTTAAAGGCAAAAAACTTAATTATTCAAATTATTAATTAAATAGGGTTTAATTTTTTGAATTTACTACCCGTTGTGACCCGTTTGATTATTTAAATTATAATTAA
>JAJACV010000046.1 GCA_022601335.1 Chlamydiota bacterium
AGAAACCCTATGAAGTATCATTTAAATCAAGAATATCAAATTTACTTAGATGATGAGTTATTTGAAAATAGGGATCAAAATTATGTACTTACAAATTTTCAAAAAGCTCTTCTTAAAAAAGAATTTTTCAAAACAAATCAAATTCCATTAGATAATACTGTTATGCCAAAAGGGGTCTTTGGGGATGCTTTAAATGATTATTTAAACGAAGAGAGGGAGAAAAATCATCAATTTCTAATGAATTTAGGGATAAAAAGAAGTGATATTTTTCAGATTGAGCTTAGAGATGATATTAATAAGGTAGAGCAAATAGGCTCTTCTTCTTGGCTAGCTCCTAGCTTAACACTTTCTTTGGCTCCAGGTCACACTGTTCATATTGTTGGTTTACTAGAAAACATAACTGAACAAGGCTTTTTGGTACTGAATAGACATAGCTTAGATAACATATGGTGTTTATGGCCTTCCTTATTGGCAGCTACTATAGTAAATTCAACTTTGAATAAACCTTTTAGCCCTGCGCTACATTTTTTATCCTCTTCTAAAAGCATTTATTACAATATTGAAAAGCCGATAGAAGAACTTCAGAGCTTTGTTTCTTTCTATTCAATATATTCTAAAAACTTTTGTCCAATTCTTCCTGAATGGCTTTCAACAATGGCAAATGATCCCGTAGAGAAAATTCAATCTAAAATAAAGGCTGATTTGCAATCTGAACACTTTTACAACAGTTATGCAAAGTCTATTTTTAACTCAAGGGAGTTACCTGAAAAAAACGAACTTGAAATGTGGAGTATTTGGCTAAAAAAGCAATTTTCCCAATCACTTAACTCAATGGGGCTTTTTAAATAATGCAGCTAAAACACTTTGATGTTCTTAATCCCGAATTAAATCTTTATCAAAAGTTCTTTGTGGAAGCCTCTGCTGGATGTGGCAAAACCTTTTCTATTGAAAATGCTTATGTACGCCTCTTATTAGATGCTAAAAAACCCATGATGCCTAAAGATATTTTAGTACTTACATTTACAAGAGAGGCTACCAAGGAATTAAAGCTGCGCATTCATAAAGCTATAGAGAAAGCTATATATGAAATAGAGCATCCGAGTGAGGCTACTTTGCCCTATCTTAAAGATGTTCTTAGTGGTAGTCAGGATAGACGCAAAGTTGCTCTTCAAAATCTTTTGGATTCACAATCTAGTTTTGATCAAGCGAAAATTTTTACTTTGCATGGTTTTTGTTTCAGAATGCTCAAAGAAAATCTTTTTGAGGCAAAGTTGAACATTGAGGAGAGTTTCGAGGATGAAGGTCCTTCGTTAGCCTTAGTTGATAGAGTGCTCAAAGATTTTTTCAATTTTCAACTAAACGCTTCTTTATTCAGTTCAAGTCAGGTTCGTCTTTTAATTAGACATTATAAAGGAGATTTTCAGGTTTTAATGAAGAGCTCTATTATTCAGCTTTCAAAAGAAGCTCATGCTTTGCCTTTTTCATCTTTTGAGATAGATGGGAAAAAAGCTTTAAGTATTTTAAAAGAAATAAAATCAAAAAGTTCAATAGAATCAAACAAGGTTCAAAGTGATTGTCATTTAAGTTCTATTTATTACAAAGGTGGAGTTAGTAGAGAAGGCACTTTAAATTATGAATTAAGCCGAGCTATTAAACGCTTTGCTAATTTATTCTCTGACAGAGCAAACCTGCATTCATTAAACCAATTTTTGTGGGACGCTTCTACTCTATTTGAATTTTTTAAGTCCTCTAATTTAAAGAAAAGAACAAAGCAAAGTGTAGATGTAAAGCTGTTTTACCCAGAATTATGGTCTTGGTTAGAAGGGGAGTTTAAGCCGCTTATTGAAAGAATGATTTCACCCATTAACATACTTTCTCACCTACTTTCCCTTACACAAAAGAGATATCAGGCTTTACTTGAAAACGAAAGAACGTTGACACCTCAAAATATTTTGGAAGCATTTAGATCGTTAGCTCAAAATGAGAACGTCGCTCAAAAAATAGCTCTGAGTTTTGAAGCTGTTATCGTCGATGAGTTTCAGGATACAGATCCTGTTCAGTGGGATATTCTTTCATCTATTTTTTTAAAATTTAGGCAAAAAGATTATCCCTTCTATTTAGTTGGAGACCCTAAACAGTCTATTTATGGATTCAGAAATGCAGATATCTATACATATCTAAGAGCTGCTGAATCCTTAGGTGTAAGTCAAAGGGTTACTTTGGACACAAATTATAGATCTCAGCCAGATTTAGTAGATGCTTTGAATCATTTATTTGGAGCGATCAATAACAACTGGATTGATTTGCCCAAACTAAACCAAACGCTACCATATCATCCTGTAAAGCCATCTTCATTAACCGTCAAGTCAGAGTATAGTGATGACAGAGGCTCTATTCATTTTTTTATGAGTCAAGAAAAAGGACGTGTGAAAAGTGTTCCATCAAAAAAGATAGAAGAAGAGAAACTATTTCCATTTATTTTAAATGAAATTCTCAGGCTAAACCTTTTGGATAAAGTTCCTTTGAGCCATTTTGCAATTTTAGTGAAAGACAGATTTCAAGGCGCTAGGTTGAAGAATTTCCTCAAGGGAGTCAAAGTTCCTTTTCAATCACTTCGCCCAGAGCCCTTAAAAGGATCCGAAATAGTGGCTTACTTTTTAATGCTTTATAAGGCTGTTCTTGATCCTAAAAAGATATCCTATATTCAACAATTAAAACTGAATCCTTTAGTTCCGCCCTTTAAACCCTATGAAGAAAAACAGCTATTTCAATTGATGGCACGCCTTACGAATATGAGGTGCTTACTAACGGAAAAGGGGATCAGCTCCTTTTACCAATCTTTGATGCATGACCCTTTTGAAGGGGGGCAATCCATCTATGAGTATATTCTTACACTAGATGAGGGGCTTTATTATTATCATGAACTTGAGCAAATAAAAGAAATTTTAATAGAGCAAGAAATGGATGGATTGGGAGCTGAAGAAATAAAGCAATTTTTAACAGAACTAGCATCCTCTGCTGAGTTTGCGGATAAAATAATAGGTAAGAGACAAAATCATGAAACTGAATCTGTGCATATTTTAACTATGCATATGAGTAAGGGCTTAGAGTTTGAAATTGTTTTTGCTCTAGGTTTGGTTAGTAGAACAACTCAACGGGACGATTTAATTGCTGTTGAAGAAAAAGGGAGAATATCTTTGCTTCCCAGTTCTTTTTCTAAAAGTGATACTGAAAATTATCGTAAAGATCTGAATGCGGAAAAGCTTAGACAGCTGTATGTTACATTAACTAGAGCAAAGCAGAGACTTTATATACCTTATATCTTGGCCGAAAAAACGGATGAAAACAAAAGCTCTCCCATTGAATTATTTTATCAAAAACTTCAGCTTGATAGTGACTCTTTATGTTCTTATATTTCGGCACACCCAAGTATGAGTTATACTCAGCTCATAGATTCTGTTGAAATAGCTCATGAAATAAAAAGAAAAGTCGTAACTTTAGTTGAGCCTAAAAAAAATAAGCTCATTTTACGTAAGGCCTATTCTCATTCTTTTACGTCCCTTGCAAGCCATAATAAAAAACAACTCAGAGATCTAGGATCTCCACATGACTTTGATGCTCTTGATAAAAATATGCATACTCTGCCTGCTGGGAAACAAACAGGTCTTCTATATCATAGAATTATGGAGCACCTTAACTTTCGAGATAAAGTGGTTAATATTAAACCTTTTGTCGAAAATACACCTTATGAACCTTGGCTAGGAGTTTTAGAAGAACACTTTGAAACTTTTTTAAAAAACCCGTTTGTTTCAAAATTTGGGAGCTTTACTTTAAGAGACCTGTTAACAAGTCAAATTTTCAAGGAAGTTGAATTTTTATATCCTGTTCAAAATTCAGTGGAAATTGAAGGTTGTACAAAGCAGGGTGATTTCTTACACGGTTTTATTGACCTCATTTGTCTTTATGAAGGTAAATACTATCTTATTGATTATAAAACAAATTGGTTAGGAGCTTCCTGCCAAGATTATAAAAATGTTTCAAGGGTTATGGAAGAGAATAAGTACTTCCTGCAAGCAGAAATTTATAAGCTCGCTTTAAAAAACTATCTTAGATTGTTTGAGAGGCGTTCTTTTGATGAGTGTTATGGAGGAAGCTTTTATGTGTTTGTTAGGGGGATTGTTCAAACTTATCCACAAGGTTTTGACGTAGCCACAAAGCTCGACTTTCCTGCCATATCGGTGCGACACATAGAGCAGAAGTGGCGAAGAGAGAGAGATCCATCTTGTTACTTTTACCTTCAGTAATATTTAGCTGTAATCCCTGATTGGAATCTAAAAGGTGAGAGCTGTTGAAGCTTTGTTTATTCAAAGGTGTTTCTTGTCCGATTTGTTTATGACATCTAATTATTTGAAAAGTATATTTAAGAAATGGTTCTTCTCTAGGAAGTGTATGGGCTGAATCTGTACATTGTGAGGAGTTTAAGTTTACAATCCAAGTTTGCAATAGACGTCCTTTACTTTCCTCTTCCGTTCCGACATACAGCTTAACCATACCTCGAGTTTTTCCTGATCTTGAAAATGGATGAGTGACATTTATTCTCATGGATAGTAAATTTTTATAGGTCAGAGACATTAATGAACGCTTAGATAAACTAGGGGTTTCTACCTGAGGAAGATCTTCTTCGTTACATTCTTTTGTTTTTATTTGAAAAGGAGACCCTACCAGAGTTGATTTAGGTGGTAACGTACTCATAAAAACGCTCCTGAAAATAAATTTAAAAAATTAATTTACTGAATAGAGGCATTGTTTAAAAGAATTATTTTACCGAGTACTTTGAGTTGAGGCAGATAAGTCTTTAGAAGTTGAATTTTCTAGTTTTAAAAGTTTCCATTCTGGAGCTTTTTCGGGTTTGCTTTTAGTAAAGTAACTAATTTGGACACTCTTTTTATGGCCATCTCCCTTCTTTTTAACGGAGGTTATCTCAACTTTTAAATCATCATTTCTAAGCAATTTATTAAGATCAAGTTCTTTAGAAAATAGTTGGTCTGGCTTACGGCTGAATGTCAGACAAATATGTAAAACAGAGGCTGCTGTTGTTAACATTTGTGTGGTTTGATTTGGCTTTGATATGGGTAATGTAATATTTGAGCAAGGAGAATTACTTAGGGAATCAGGGTAGATGTTCATGGATACAGAGTCAGCACTTTTTTTGGATAATTGGTCCTTAATATTTAATATAATTGTCACGTTTCTAGTTGATAATAAGTGAGGGGGGGGATCTGTAATTTTGTAAAACATAAGTTCAAAGGGCTTCTTAGTAAAACTCTCTTGATTAATGCAGAATCGGATATGTTTTCCACTTACCAAACCCTTTGAATCATGTCGAATCGCGGGTAGAAGTACTTTAGCTTCTCCAGTTTTTTTGACGCTGCCATTATTTAAAACAAATTTGGATGTGATTTGTGCAACTTGTATAGGCATAGGAGTTAACCTTTCACTTTCATTTGCTGCAGATTTTACCAAAAAAGCAACTTCTTCCTTAGTTAAGCCTTTTGCTTTTTGTTGAATTGAGTCAATAAGTTGCTCAGGTCTATTAATTCTCGATTTTTGCTCTCTTTGGTACCAATTAATAAAAGTGTCAAAAGGCTCTATAGCATTATAGGAAAATTGACAAGGAGCCTTAATAGATGCAAAGTCAATAGTGAAAGTTAAAAAAGGATTTTCATAAACAGTTTCACAATCCGTAGCGGATGTTATGCAAGCTTGATAGGTTGCAATAAACTTCGAGGCTTCTGGAGGTATTTCCTTAATATCTACAATTGTATTATGACTAGAGTTAATTTCTGGAAGGAGTGTGTAGGTCCTTGCCAAAGTTGTTATTGTAGCCATTAAGTCTCCTATTAACTGGGTAAAAAAGATTAAACAAAAATCTTATGCTTGCATTTGTTTATTTTCAAAGCTAATCTTTAAATAAAAAATCAGACTCTAGTGTAAATTCCGACTCTCTTAAATTTACTGAAATCTCAGAAACAGATGAATTCGTAGAAGTTTCTAAATTAGACCTGCTTAGTTTTAAAAGCCTTCTATCTGGCTGGGGAGGAGGGCAGGAATAATAATCAATTTTGACATTTGTTTTAGAGTTCAAATTTTTTATGGATGAAACCTCAATTTCGATTGAATTGTTGGGCGGGAAATCAAATAAATTTAATTCCCTAGAGTAAGATTCAGTAGGTTTTTTTGAAAATGAAAGGCTGAAGTGCAAAACTTTTGCCGCTGTTTTGAGGGTATTTTCAATAGATCCTTTTGTCCGAATGCTTAGCGTGGCCGTAGAACAAGGGTGGTTTTCAATTGAATCAGGAAACACTTTCAGAGTAACTGTACCCTCGTTTTTACTTAAAGGATTCATTACTGATACTTTGTAATGAAGATCGCTGGCTATAGGAGGAGGAGGAGGAGCGTCGATGCGGTGAAACATAGCGTGAGAAGCTCTTTGTCGTGTAAGAATCTTTGAGTCAATAAAAAAACAAAAATGTTTAATACCTTCTCGAGTTGATAATGGATTATAACTTGTTAATAGCATGGAAGAGGGAGCGAACTCAACTGGGTTTTTGTCGTGATAAAAAAGGTGGCATCTTTTTTGTATACACGTAATAGGAGGAGGTTTATTGCGATGAGTCAGAACTGCTGAGGCTAATGTTAAGAAGTGGCTTTCCTTTTGAGTCAGTCCTGGAGTCTTATCTAAAATAGATTGAGCTAAACGGGAGGGTTCGTTGTCTTTTTCTTGTCTTTCAGAGAGGTATTCTGTGGAAAAATCCCTAAGAGCTTTATTGCTATCAAAGGAGGAGCGAAAAGGAAGGGAGGGAAGCTTTGAGAAGTTTACACAAAAGACTAAAAAAGGTTCTTTGTACGGCTTTTCAGCAATGAGAGCTGTAAATTTGGATTCAAATTTGGATGCTCCCTCAGGAACGCCTTGTATATCCACAATTGTATCGTGATCTGGATTGATAGTGTTTTTAAGAGCAAAGGGGGATCCAAGTATTGTAACAGTAGCCATAGGCCCCTTTTTGTATGAAATAAAAACAAATAGGAAAAAAGCTTATACTTATGCTTCTTTATTTTCATAGCCCTAAATCTTTAAGAAAGGCGTTTTCCGAAGGTTCTCTTTCTAGAAAACTATTTATAAGTTCATTAGGATCTGCGCATGCTCCTTTGTCCAGAACTGTCTTTCTATAATAGTTGCCAATTTCGGGGTTTAAAAGTCCTTTTTCTTTAATAACTGAAAAAATATCTAGTGCGAGCACTTTTGACCAAAGGTAACCATAGTATCTTGGACCATAACCAACTAAGTGACCAAATGAAAGGTGAGTGTTGTCTTCTTCAAGAGATTGATAGTGTGGGCATAGGTGATATTTAAGGTCTCGTGCAATTTGAGATACGTTTTTTTGGCTTCCTTCAGAAAAGTAGCTAAGGGATAAAAAGGAGAGGTAGCACTGCGATTGGAGATTGGTTCCAGATGCTATATTTTTAGATAGAATGAGTTTTTCTATCAGAGCATCGGGAAGTGGCTTATTTGTTTGGTAATGGGAACTAATTTTCTTAAGAATGTCAGGGTCCCATAACCATTGCTCTAGCATTTGAGAGGGGAGTTCAACAAAATCTATTTTGATAAACGGAGAGGCTATACCTGAAAAAGAAGCGAGTTCATTTTGTGAAAATAAATCATGTAGAGCATGTCCAAATTCATGAAAGAGAGTATTTACTTCTGAGTGTTTCAAAAGACTCGGAGAGCTGGCTGTGGGTTTGGTAAAGTTAGCTATTACTAAATCTACTGCTGGAGTTGTTTTAAATTTATCCTTGAGTCCAAGGGCTATCCCTGGAACATCGCAGGCATGAGAGTATTTATTTTCTCTTGGAAAAAGATCTAAAAGAATGTAGCCGAGAAGCGAATTGTCTGAATCTGAAACTTTTAATAGTTTTACGTCGTTATCCCACAAATTATTTATGTTTTCGTTTTCAATATGAATACTAAAAAATTGCTCATAGATTTGCATTAATCCTTGAAACGTTTTCTCTAAGGGAAAATACTCAGCAATTTCTTCATTATCAATTTGAAAATTTTTCTTTTTATATTGGTTAAATGTGTAGGAAAAGTCCCAACTATTAAGCTTACCCTCTTGAGTTAGTTGAATATTATCAGGTAATTCATTTGCTAGAGCTTTAAATTCTAAAGTTTCTTTGTCGCCTGATTTGAGCCAAAGCTTTTGTAAAAATGAGTGAGCTTTTTTTGGATCCTTTATCATTTCATTAGAAAGAACTAGATGAGCATAACTTTTATATTCCAACAAACGGGCCATCTGGTCTGATTTTTCAATAATTTCTGTTAAAATTTTAGTATTATTTGGGTGAGCCCTATTACTGAAAAGATGAGACAGACTTTTTCTTGTTTTGGAGTTTTTACAAGAAGTCATTACAGCATAAAAGGTAGGATAGTCGCAGGTTATTTGATATTGACCTTCAGTATTTTTTGTCAGCATATTGAGCTGGGCTTCTTTTAAGCCTTCTAGTTCAGCTTCATTCACAAAGAAAGATCGATTGTCTTCTTGAATATTTTTTTGAAAGGTTTGCTCTAGCTCGGCAATGGTTTTCTGAAGATTGAGAATTTCGATACGTTTATTCTCTGAAAGTGATTGCCCAGAAGCTTCAAATTTTATGAGAATTTGTTGGATTAAATAGTTTTGCTGAGAGTTAAAGTTTAATGAGTTTTGTGTAGAGATTTTTTTTATTTGGAGGTACAGCTCATGTTCATTAGAGAAAAGATTATCGAGTGAATTTTGAAAGGCGAGCTGCGCCTTTGATGCTTCTTCTCGAAGATCTTTATCCGGAGAGACAAGAGTTAATGCTTCTGCTCTAGATATTTGAATTGTTAAATAACCTAAAAGGCGGTCCAGCTTAAATATGGTTCTATCAGATGAAATCTCTTTAGAAAATCCTTTTTTTATTTCCTCGAGAGCAAGATTGGCTCTATGTAGGGCCTCTATTTTACATTTTTTCATTTCCGATGCTGTTTTAGGAAAATAGTTTGAAATTTCTTGCGGTGTTCTTAGATCTGGAAAGGGTAGATCTTCAGAAAAGAGGATAGATAAGGAACATAAAATAAAAAATACTAGAAAGCGAAGTAACATAAAAAAATCCCAAGAAGATATTGATAATTTTCGACTCTATCAACTGGGTGGCTTTTTTTGAAGCCCTATCTATTTAGAGCTTCTTAAGTTTGATTTTCTGTTCCATTTTTCTTATAGAACCACTAAGCTCGCACAGTGTTCAAATTAGAGAAGTGATCCATGGGATTAAGCCAAAAGTTATTTTTGAAAAGTTTTCCTCCTTTCTGGAAAAGCTCTAAAGCCAGTCTTTTAGAAGCTCTTTATCAGAAAGAACTCATCCAGCGAATTGATTTTGAAGCGGCCCAATTTTTAACTGAAGGCATAGAGGTTGAAGGAGCTAGTTTAGTATTTGCCTATTTATTTTCAGCTACGAGACTTGGACACTTATGTGTGCGAATCTCTCCCTGTTTAGAGCCCAAGTTGAGTCAGATTTGGCTTAGTGAAGAGCATGCTCTCAATGAAATAGAGGAAAATGAGTTAAATAGAGCGATACAGAAGGCCTTAAAGGACATTCCTCTTTCTTTTTTCGAAAAACATCCTCAAATAGTGTTGGAAGAAAATAATTTGTATATTCATAAAAATTGGCTTTACGAAAGAGAGGTGTGGGACCTGTTTCAAAAATATGCACAAGATAAGCCAGCCCTAGATTGTGTTAATATTGTTTTAGATACGCTTCTTCTCGAGGAACAAAAAAATGCTGTCATATCATCTCTAAAGCATTGCATTTCTTTTATTACGGGAGGACCCGGTGTTGGAAAGACATTTACGGCGTCTCATCTCATACACTGCTTTATTTCTAATTTTCCAAGCGCTCGGGTTGCTATTTTGGCTCCAACAGGAAAGGCTGTTGCCAATTTACAGGGCCAATTTTTACAATTTCTTGAGAAGAAAAAAAGTCAGGTAATGGTAGATGTTTTTACACTACATAAACTTTTTAGTCAGAATATTTACTCCTTTTTACCCTATGATTTAATTTTAGTGGATGAAAGTTCCATGATTGATTTAGTTTTTATGAGAAAATTGCTGCAAGCAGTTAAGCCACATTCTAGGCTCGTTTTTTTGGGAGATCCCAATCAGTTGCCCCCGATTGAATCAGGTTTTATTTTCAAAGATTTTATTAGTACAAATACTCATGTAAGTCATCTAGTTACCTGCTTGAGAACGGATCGTATAGAACTTGTGTCTATTGCTCAGGCGGTCAATGAGGGGAATGAAGAATTTTTTATCGAAACCATTTCATCTAAGCAACTTATTCACCCCCTTGACTATTTAAAAAGAAAAGAATTTTACAGTTTTATTTTGCCCTTAATCCCAAATGTTTCTAAGGACATGCCGCCTTATGACATGCTTAAGTCTTTTCAAGTTTTTAAAATTTTATCTCCTTTGAGAAAAGGTGTTTTTGGAGTAGATTTGATTAATAGTGAACTAGAAAAGCTTTTGGGAAAGCAAGCTATTCAGCCTATTATGATAACCTCAAATGACTATCGTATGGAACTTTTTAATGGGGACTCAGGGATTCTAGTGGAAGGAGAGCACGCATTATTTTTTTCTCGAACTCATAAAGAAAGCTATTATAACTCTGAGTTAAATATTAGAAAAATTCCCAGAGAGCTTCTTCCTACTTTTGAACTCTCCTATGCTATTTCTGTACATAAAAGTCAGGGTAGTGAATATGATTCCGTTGCAATCCTTTTACCTCATTCTTCGGAAACCTTTGGAAAAGAAATGCTATACACAGCAATTACTCGAGCAAAAAAACATTTTGATATATTCGGGGATCTTTCTACACTGAAAAAAATTCTTAAAACTTCGGCGACTCGTTATTCTGGGTTTCAGGCGAATAGAGGTAGTATATGAATAAAATAGAAGTAGAAAACCTCTTTGCCTCTATTCTCAAAAGATGGATGACAGGTGATGTTTCCAATTTTGAAAGAGATTATGCAGAAGATTTAGAGGTTGACTGGGATGGGGAGAAGCTTTTTTTAGAAGATCTTAAAAAAAGGGTTATTTTTTTTCATGAGCGTTTTCAAATAATAGAGTCTAAAATTGAAGATTTTATTTATGACTATGGGGGGACCCTTGGTGTGCGATTAAAAATGCAGTTGAGAAATAAACAAACAGAAGAACATATAGAGGAAGATTTCTATTGGCTGTACCAAATGAAAAATAACCAAGCCACAAAATTTTGGTCTATTATTAATTATTCTTTTGGGTTTGATTCTCCCGAAAAACTATAGGTTGATATTTGAATGAACAAAGATGAAGTGGAAATTTTCGTTAAGCGTCTCATTAAAATTGTTTGGGAAAACCAGGAAGTAGATTGCCTAGATAGGTTTTATTCAGAAAATTTAGAGGGGTACTATAATGATGAAAAGGTTACTTTTAAAGAGCTTGCTAACAAAATCTTCCTTTTTCATAAGCATATGAAAAAACTCAAAATAGAACTCCTTCATCTAGCTGTAGAAAAAGATAAATACGTAATATACGCGAATCAACGTTTTGAATCTCTAGAAGGTAAAAAAATGTCTATTCCCAGTATAATGTTTGCTCATATCAAAGATAAAAAGATTCATAAATATTGGTTAAAAACAAGAATTCCTCTAAATTTTAATTAATCCCATATCCTAGAGGGTAATGACTACTTGCAGTGACGGGTAGGTGTCCCTGAGCTTTCCTCTTACCAAGTAGAATTTCTGCAGCCCCTATTTGGGCATCTTCATCATTTTCATATCCCATCAAAATGACACTTTCATCTTGAAAATGTTTGAGTGAGTAGGGAGATCCAAAGAGAGTTAAATAAACTGTTTTATTGTTTTCATTTAAACTTGTTAAAAAATCAAAAGTTGAAGGGCAGAGGCCATAATTGAGTCGTTCATACTTATTCATTTCGTATATGCCTACAACAACTTGATCATAAGCACTCATTTCTTTTTTTAAGCGATTGAGATCTTCTGGAGAAGCAAGTTTAGGTAGGAAGAAGTAATCCATTCCAATTTCTAAGTTAAGAGCTTCAAAAAAAGGTATAGTTTCTGTAGGCATTTGCTCTTCAACGGGAGCGTGTACCAACTCCAAGGCATCTCTCATAAGAACATCTCTTCCAATTTGGACAAAAGCGGTTCGCATCTCCTTAGATAGGGGGATCACATTTTTATTTTTAATAAGAGTGAGGGATTTTCTAAAGAGCTCTTTTTTAAGTGCAAAAGCTTCCTTTGAATAAATATCAATATCAGAGTCAAATGCTTTGTGGTTTAGAATTCTCTGTTCTTTAAATTCAAGAACCTTAAGAACCTTTTGGTCAATTTCACTTTCAGAAATTTCACCTGCATATACACCTTTTAAAATTCTCTCGATCCCTAATTGAAAATTCTTAGACATTACGATGAGATCATTTCCAGCTATAAGAGCGAGCAAGTCGGGATAACCCGGATCAAATCCTTCCGTAATAGCTTTCATTTTCAGACTGTCTGTAAAAACAAGGCCTTTGAAGCCGAGTTCATTTTTCAAGCAATCTTGGATTAGAATGTTAGATATGGAAGATGGAGTGTCTCCAGCTATTAATGGGAAACAAATATGACCGAGCATTACTCCCCCTACTCCATTATCAATTAATGCTTTAAAGGGTTGCCATTCTAACTCAAGTAAATCCTGTTTCGACTTATTGATAGTAGGGAGTTCTAAGTGGGAGTCTACAAAGGTATCTCCATGCCCAGGAAAGTGTTTAGCACAGGCCATTACACCATTACTTTGAAGGCCAAGCATATACTGAAGTCCAAATGCAGTGACTTTTTTTGAAGATTCTCCAAATGAGCGATCGTTAATAACAGGATTAAGTGGGTTGTTGTTAATATCTATGACAGGAGAAAAATTAACATGAACTCCAGTAGCTCGACACTGAAGGGCGACCTCTCTTCCCAGTTTATAGATGAGTTGATCGTCATTGAGAGCTCCTAGTGTGAGATTTCTAGGGAATCTTGGGGCTTCTTTAACTCTCATATTAAGGCCCCATTCACTATCTTGCGATACTATTAATGGAAGACTACTAATTGATTGAAGATGGTCCACAGCGCTTCTTTGGGATGCTAACGTACCTTGCATGAAAATAATACCACCCAATTTGTGGGTCATGAGTGATGAACTAGCTTCCTCAATATTTTCTTTTTTTCCATCAGTATAAACTGGAATAATAAATAGCTGGGCTATTTTCTCTTTTAAGGTGAGCTTGTGAAGTGTATTTTGGCTCCATTCTCCAGAAGACAGGGCTGCAGTAGATAAAGTGCAGAAAAGCAAACAGATTTTAAAGCAAAGCTTTCGGCAATAAGATGTGAGATGGGTATTTATTTCCAACATAGATGACATTATGCGAAGGTTGTTTATTTTTGTCAAAATGTGGATAGTTGGAGTTCGTGATGTTAACTCGTATTTTGTGTCCTTTTGCAAAAACCATACTTGTTGACCACAAATCAATTTCAATCGGAAGAATTTGATTAGGCTCACATGTTACACTTTGAATTCCTTCTAAAATAAGGACACTTTTTCCATCAGGATAAACATCCGTGAGAGTAATTGCAAAGTCTGCAGAAGGAGCTGATGAAGATATATATAATTTAGCTTTGATCCTACCCGTAAATTCTGAGTCTTCTTTTAACGGTGGTGTTGAAAAAACTAATACATCGTCTCTATTTTCATTAGGGCTTTGGTCAAAAGGCCCAGAAGCTAAATATAAATTTCTCCCTCCAATAGTAGGAACGGGGTTTTCAGGTTGATAGTCGATTGAATAGGAACTTTTTTGAAACAAGGGAGCATTATTGACAAGAAGGTGCTTTTTTGAAAAATAGTAAGGTTGGTTTTTGTGTGGAGGCGGCCAATTTTTAGCCGTCTTCCATTTGTTTCCTGAAGACTCCGAAGCATCTAAAGGACCCATTGTGTAATACAGAACAGGGTCTTCTGAATCTAGAGCTTTAGAGTCACCCTTTAAGTGAAAATCAAACCAGCTTTTAATAGTTTTACTTTCATTAAATGACATTGAATTTTCTGGGATTGGAAAGTCTCCAAATTTTTCGGGTTTAAAACCCCAGTGAGTCCAAGGCCCCATAATAAGTCTTTGTCGATTCCTAGCACCTTCTCCTCCATGCATTTGTAGGGATGTAAAGGAATCTATTGTACCTTGAGAAAAAATGTCATACCACCCGCCATAATGGAGTGCTGGGACACAAACATCTCCAACTCTTTTCGTCGCATCGATTTGTTCCCAATAGGCGTCATATTCATTGTGTTGGATAATATGCTGATAAGCTAGAGGGGCTGCTTTTGCAAACCAAGTCTCAATTTGATGTTTACAAAATTTGCCTCCAATATAGGCAGCATGATGATAGAGAGAGGGAGTGGCAACCTGAATGAATTGACATTTTAGATGCGGAGGTTTTGATGGAGCTGTTAACAGTTGAGCAATTCCCATGGCTGAGGCGCCAAGAGTACCAATATTGCCGTTTGTATAAGAGCTCTGTGCTAGCCATTCTACCGTATCGTAGCCATCTTGCAAAACACCCCAGGCATCTTGTCTAAAGGGTTCTGGAAATTCTTCTGCGTGAGTTGCGCTGCGAAAGCGTTGGATTGCTACGGCATAACCTAGGTGAGCTAGTTTTGCATAGGCCTCTTTCAATTTTCCCCTTTCATAGGGGCCCCTAATTAAAATACAGGGTTGAGGGCCTTTTGAATTTTGGGTTGTATATATATCGGTTGTTAATTCCAGGCCGTCGCGCATGGGAATCTGAACCTTAGCGACATCTAGTCCTGTATTGGCAAGAAGTAGAGCAGGAAATAAAAGAAGTGTTATTAGAAAAAATTTACGAAGTAGCGAGAGCTCTTTTAAGATTTTTTGCATAATGAGATTTGATCCTATTGGCTTTATTGGGCTTATATAGCTTAGCTTTGACAGCTTTGTCCACCAAAGAGTAAACATTTTTTAAGTCCGATACCAAATCATCATTTTTATTTTCTTTAAGGCTAGCAGAAAAGCTTCTAGTTGCAGTGCGTATTTTTGATTTAACAACACGGTTTTGCCCCTGAACTTTTTTGTTCTGAATCATTCTTTTTTCAGCTGTAGGGCGCTTAACTTTCTTTTTTGGAGCTTGTTCTTTAGCCATATTGAAAAACCTTAAAATATTCCTTTTATATTTAATTAAGGAGAGACTATACCTGAGTCTTCTAAAATTTGTCAAAGTTTATGATTGGAAATCGTAATAAAGTCTGGATATTTTTTATTTCATTAGTTTTTTTAGGGACCTCTATTTTTGCCCTAAAAGCTTTTGTGCAACTAGGTCAATTTTTATCTTTAAAAGAGCGTGTGGAAGTGAGCTCTATTGAGCCTTGTATTAAAAAACTGGGTAGCGGCAAGTATCGATTGAAAGTGAGATACTATTATACGGTAAAAAATCAAAGTTACTGCAGAGATTACTTGGTTTCCAAATATTTCTATAAGAATAGATGGGCTGCACAAGAAGCATTTGCTAAATTGGCTGGAGCGCCTCACAGTGCATGGTATTCTCCTCATCACCCTGAAAAAGCTCTTTTTGATAAGTCCTTCCCTGTCAAGGGAGTCTTTTCGGCAATTTTACTTATAGGGATTTTAATTTATTTTTATATGCTTGCTCGATATATGTGCAAAATAGAGTAAAAATTTATTTTGTTATGCATATTTGTCAGGCTACAGCTGGAGATGGGGAGCTTTTAAAGGCTGTCTTTTATCCTGAAAAAGGGATGAATTTAATAAGCTATTCCAAAGGTGGGATAGAGGCAATAGACCAGCAAACACGAGCGCTATTCGATGAGAGAATGGCAGGTTTAGGTGCATTAATTGGTCCGCATTTTCACCATCGAGCTGACTGCGAAATTCCACCACTTAAGAACGATCAGCTTTTTCCCTTTATCCAAGGGCTCAAGGCAAAGGGAGAGCGAGAGTTTTTTTCACATGGTATAGGGCGTTATGTGCCCTGGAAGTATAAGGGCTCTGAAAATCAAATAGAGGCGTCTCTTTCTGGAGAAGACACCTATAAAGGAGTTAAAATCTCTTCTTTAGAGGGTCAGTCCTTTGAGCTCATTTTTAAAGCGAGCTTTGTAGAGGATCAGTTGGAGATCGATTATTCATTCACCGCTGAAAGGCCGGGTGTAATTGGTCTGCATTATTATTACGCACTAAGTAATCAATTGGGGAATGTTCGAGCAAAGGTTGGCCCAAAATATCATAGGTCGGAGGGCTGGTTTCCCGTTGAAAAGTCTTGGCTGTGCCAGCCTGGTGAGCTTGAATTTAAAATTAATTCTGACATTGCAGCAGATTTTGGTTTTCTACCCTTTGAAAAGGATGCAACTTCGAATACAATAGAGCTTCATACAGAAAGTCATAATTTACGCATTCATTATCAAGCTGATAGTTCTCAAAATTCGTGGCAAATTTATCGTCCAAAGGGAGCGTCATATATCTGTTTAGAACCTGTTTTAGCTCAAAATCCCAGAGAAGCAAAACTAATCTCTGGACATTTAAAAGTTAGAATAAAAATTTTTTAATTCAAAGTAGCTGTTAAAAGAAGCATTTTGTATTCTCAAAAATTATATTAAATTTTATTTAGATGCCAATGAAGTCTTATCGAACACGTTTTTATTTAGCCCTTGGACTAATCTACTTTACCCCCATCTTTGTACAGTTTCAGGCCAATGCATTAGGTAGACCGTTTTTATATAGCCTCGCTGTCTGGAGTTTTATTGGTTTTGGCCTTTTTATATACTTTCTCAAGTTTATTGAAAAAAAGGTCAAAAAAGAAGCTGCCGCTTTAATTTCAAGTCGCGTTTTCCAAATAGAAAAAAGGAGTCTTTCAAGAAGAGCAACTGATAATCCCTCTATTGATTTAAAAAAAGTGCGCCTTTTAGCAAGAGAGCTAGAAGAGTACAGTCGCCGTGAAAAGTTTTTAGAAAAAGAACTTCTTAAATTGAAAGGAGATCAGCAGCACCAAGAACGAGAATATGCTCATCTCAACGGAGAATTGCAGGACAAATTGGACAAAAAAGAGACTATTTTGAGTGAGTATCGATCGACTTTAAAAGAGCAGAGAAAAATTATTGAAAAAAAACAAGAAGAGAACAACATCCTTCAAATTAGAGTGAATGACTTAAGGTACGAGTTAGATACATTGTTGAAACTGAAGAGTGATAGTGGTGAGGAGAAAGATTTTTATCTTAAGGAACCTGAAAAAGTTCTCGCTCCCAAAAATGAACCTCGAGACAAAGAACAGGAAAGATCGGGTCTTGCCGATTCACTACAGGTAAAGCTTGATAGGTATGTAAAAATGGCCGTTAGGTTGAATGGAGCTCATCACTTTACAAATCAAAACGCCAGGTATTCAGAGCTTTCATTGGGGAGTTTAATTTTAGACCAAAGAAGACTTTTTGATCGGCTGCAAAATGAAAATGCAGACACGGTCCTTGTTTACTCCAGAGAAGAGAGGAATTTAGTCTTTATAAATCAGCAAGTTCGCTACTTATTAGGGTGGAGTCCTGAGCGGTTTATAAAAGATTTTACTTTTCTTATTCAGAAAGGAGCTATTCAGTGGGAAGAAGCTCTTGAAGATGTTAAATTAGATGACCAAAAAAGTATTAGGCTTTTAATGAAAACGCGATCAGGAAGAGATATTCTTACTCACTGTTACTTAAAAGAAATTCCGAGCGGAGTTTTTCAAGGCTATGTGCTGGGGATTTTATCTGCAGCTACAGCTCACTCTTAAAACTATATTCTACTCATTTGTTTGAATATCAGTTTTTCGATGCTTGCTGAATAAGTAATTTCTTGGATTTCGTAACGAGTGAGTTTTACGCCCCAATTTTCAATAAGGCCTGATAGCTCATTGTGTACTTTTTGGCTCATTTCTGATCTAGAGGAGGAAAGTTCTTTAAAAGCTATTTTTCCTAGCTGATCTCTTAAAAGATTTTGAGCTAAATCAGAAATAGTTTTTGGTAAATTATCTATTGAATAAGCAGCCTTTTTTGGATCCAAAATTTTCCAACCAATAGAAGACCTGGCATTTATAGTAAGGTTTTCTTTCGTCTGGAACCGACTTGCAAGTGTATGAATATACTGTTCTGTTTTTGGGATTAGATAGCTTTTTTTATGAGCGGCATTTCCCCAGCTCTCTAATGATTTAGTTGTATATACATAGGGGATATAGGAGTGAAAGCCAGGTTCAAGTATTTCAGTAAACTTTCCTAGGCACTCACGAACTGCCCAAAATCCCTCGTTAACTATAAATCCCATTTGAATGCCAATGATTTAGGTTCTAAAAAGATATTAATGTAGTTAAAAAATGAAAATAGATCAAACAAAACAAGCTCAGCTCATGTTGGGCTCTTCTTGTGTTAGGAGGATTCTTAAATAATTCTCAGTAGGCCCGATTGAGTCCACGGTTCCAGTTGGCCCAAAACTTCTTTTTTATTGAGTCCTGTTTCATTGATTAATTCATCTACTGTAAAATAGCGGCTTTTTGTTGGAAGAAGGTCCATGAGAAGTCTATGTTTTTGTATGTTTGAATTTTTCATAGATCCGAAAGCTCTTTGTCCAGGATCCACATAAAGATTTAGTTCTGGATGAGAAGTGCAGGGAGTTCCATGGAATTTTTTTTCAAAGAGGCTTAATTTTTCCATTGAGAGGACCACGTTATTAAGAATTTGAATGCTTTCATCGAGGCTGCGTTGACTAATAATTTCGGGGTTATCCCTTGAAGAGTGATACTCGGGGTAAGGAAACCTAGATAGGCTGCACATAGGGATTTGATGACTTTCCCAAACAGCTTCATCGTTGCAAATGATTGTTTTAAATGCGCCCTCTGAAAAGGGTATAGAATGCTCTTTTAAAGTCTCTTTGAGATGTAATTCAATAATAGAATTTTGATTAAGGCTCCACTGAAGAGCAAGGGGAGTTTGAGATCCGAGCATTTCTAAAAAACATCCTCCCAATGTATGAGATTTTTGTGTATCTGTTAAACCAAGGTAAAATTCAGAACCTATAATCTCAGGAACTAGAATGAGCTTATAGGTAAATTTGGTTTCAATTTTCGATAACCTTTCAAAGAACTCCACAGCCACAGCTACGCCTGCAAGATCATCATTCGCCATTCCAGGATGGTCCAAGTGAGCTACGAACACAAAACATTCAGGGTTTTTACCTTTTATTATATATTCAGCAACCTTGAGTTGCCCCGAGGACTCTTGCGTCTCTATTGCAATATCATAATCTCCCTCTTGAAGTGTATCATAGAAGTTTTTAGTAACACAGAAGCCCCAATCTCTGTCCCAAGGTCGGTAAAATTGTCTAAAATGATAAGGAACTGCATCAGGATATCTGTGATCAAAGTGGAGATGTTTTTGCAGCTCTTCTTTTGTTACTGTGCCTTTAAAGGATTTAGATAAGCCTATAATTTTAAGAGGGTGATCCACTTGAAAAATAGAATTACCCTTAAAAGAAATAGAGGCGTGGACCAAGTCCCATTTAGGAGGAATTTGCCAATGGTTATAGGGTTGGGTGTAACCATGAATTTTAAAGGGAAGAATAGAGCCTAGGTAGTCTAGAGAGTCATCATAATCAGTGGAGCAAAAGTTTCTATTTTTTCTCCACAGCTTTTTGATAATTTCATCTGCAATGGATAAAACGGTTGTTTTTTCTTCCAGCTTTTCCATTTTGATAGCTCCTTATAAAAAATATTATATATTTAATTCGTAGTTCGTGATAGTAATTTTTTTGATACTTATAAAATAGGGAAAGTTAAAGAGTTCATATGAGATTTTTTAATGTTTAGTTTATTGAACATGCCAAAGGAATCGCATTTGTCTGAAATATTATAAGTAATGAAGTGACAGCTCTTATTTGAAAAATTTAAAAAGAGGCTTTTTAAGTGGTAAAATCAATAGGGTATGCAGCATTAAACTCCAAAGACCCTCTTTCAACGTTCAATTTTGAAAGAAGATGTCTTAGAGAAAATGATATTTTCATCGAGATTCTTTACTGTGGTGTCTGTCATTCAGATATTTTTCAAGTGAAAAATGGATGGAAAAAAAGTATTTACCCTCTTGTTCCGGGTCATGAAATTATAGGGTTAGTCAAAGAGGTTGGTCCTAAAGTTAAAAAAATTCGTAAAGGTGAGGCGGTAGGTGTTGGAGTCCTCGTTGATTCATGTATGAATTGCAGAAATTGTAAAGAAGATTTAGAGCAATATTGTGAATCAGGACCTGTCAGTACCTATAATGGAAAAGACTATGAAACAGGAGAGATTACTTATGGTGGCTACTCGAATAATATTATTGTAAGAGAAGAATTCGTACTGAAAATTCCTAAAAATTTAAACTTAGCTGCTGCAGCGCCCTTACTATGCGCAGGTATTACGACTTACTCTCCTCTAAACCATTGGAATGTAGGCTCCGAAAGTCGTGTTGGAATTATAGGGTTAGGGGGTCTGGGGCACATGGCTATAAAATTTGCAAAAGCAAAGGGAGCCTCAGTAACGTTATTCACAACCAGTGAAAACAAAATAGAATCAGCAAAGCAACTTGGTGCTGACGAAGTTATTCTTTCAAAAAATAATAGTGAAATGGAAGGAAAACAAAAAGCGTTGGATTTTATTCTAAATACCGTTGGGGCGCCTATTGATTTAACTCCCTATCTGAATTGCTTGTCTAGGGATGGGGTGATGGTTGTAGTAGGCTTACCAGATAAACAGCACCCGGCAATTTCACTAGATAACTTAGTCTTTCATAGAAGGTCTCTAGCTGGATCCTTAATTGGAGGGATTAAAGAAACTCAAGAAATGTTGAATTTCTGTGGGAAACATAAAATCGTTTCAAATATAGAGTTGATAAACATAGAAAATATTAATGAAGCTTTTGAAAGAACAGAGAAAGGGGATGTGCAATATAGATTTGTAATTGATATGAAGAGTCTTCCTAATAAGTGAATGGATCTCCATATTGTAAATTAAAAATATATATTGCCAGATAGGAGCGATTTAAGAATCAACGGTCTCGAAGTTTTGAACTCTAAAGTAATTTCTTGAACGCGTATAAAATTTACGGTGAAATAAAAGTCGAGAAGGCTGAAGTCAACTTGAGGAAAAAAAGCTCAAAAAAATAAGAAAAAAGCGGTAAAAAGCCTCAAATTAATCTAGAAAAATAAAATAATCCAAACGTCCAAAGCAAAAAAATAAAGGTGCGTTTAGGAGAGAGAATTCATTTTTTTTTAAAAAAATCGAAACAATGATTGTGATAAATTCAGCGTTCACATATATTCTTGGATAGTTTTTAACAACGAGTACAAAATAAGTACAAAGAAGTTAGAAAAAAGGGTCGCCAAGAGCACCCAAGTTCTTTGACAGCGTGGATGGTTTTATGTGCAAATAATATGTGCTTACTTATGATGTAAGCATAGAGCAAATGTCAATACGAAAAATTTTGATTAACAGCTAAATAGCAAACGTCAACATCAATACTTAATTTATTATATATTTTTTGAGAATTTGATCTTGGTTCAGATTGAACGCTGACGGCGTGGATGAGGCATGCAAGTCGTACGAAATATCGAGCTTGCTCGATATTTAGTGGCGAAAGGGTTAGTAATACTTGGGTAACTTACCCTTAACTTGGGAATAACGATTGGAAACGATCGCTAATACCGAATGTGAAGAGAGAGAAGCATTTCTTTTTCTTTAAAGCTGGGGATCGCAAGACCTAGTGGTTAAGGAGAGGCCCATGGGATATCAGCTTGTTGGTGTGATAAAAGCGCACCAAGGCTTAGACGTCTAGGCGGATTGAGAGGTCGACCGCCAACACTGGGACTGAGACACTGCCCAGACTCCTACGGGAGGCTGCAGTCGAGAATCTTTCACAATGGGGGAAACCCTGATGAAGCGACGCCGTGTGAGTGAAGAAGGCCTTCGGGTTGTAAAGCTCTTTCGCCTGGGAGAAAGGTGAATAGGTAAATAATTTATTTAATTGATAGTACCAGGTAAAGAAGCACCGGCTAACTTCGTGCCAGCAGCTGCGGTAATACGAAGGGTGCAAGCGTTAATCGGATTTATTGGGCGTAAAGGGCGTGTAGGCGGAGAAGATAGTCAAATGTGAAATCCCAGGGCTTAACCCTGGAACTGCGTTTGAAACTCCTTTTCTTGAGGGTAGACGGAGAAAGTGGAATTCCACATGTAGCGGTAAAATGCGTAGATATGTGGAAGAATACCGGTGGCGAAGGCGACTTTCTAGTTTATTCCTGACGCTGAGGCGCGAAAGCAAGGGTAGCAAACAGGATTAGATACCCTGGTAGTCCTTGCCGTAAACGATGTATACTTGGTGTAGCTGGTCTCAACCCCAGCTGTGCCGTAGCTAACGTGTTAAGTATACCGCCTGAGGAGTACACTCGCAAGGGTGAAACTCAAAAGAATTGACGGGGGCTCGCACAAGCAGTGGAGCATGTGGTTTAATTCGACGCAACGCGAAGAACCTTACCTAGGCTTGACATGTACCGGACAGCTACAGAGATGTAGTCTTCTTCGGACCGGTACACAGGTGCTGCATGGCTGTCGTCAGCTCGTGCCGTGAGGTGTTGGGTTAAGTCCCGCAACGAGCGAAACCCTTATCATTAGTTACCAGCATTTCGGATGGGGACTCTAGTGAGACTGCCTGGGTTAACCAGGAGGAAGGTGAGGATGACGTCAAGTCAGCATGGCCCTTATACCTAGGGCTACACACGTGCTACAATGGCCGGTACAAAAGGCAGCGAAGCCGCGAGGTTGTGCTAATCCTATAAAACCGGTCTCAGTTCGAATTGTAGTCTGCAACTCGACTACATGAAGTTGGAATTGCTAGTAATGGCGTGTCAGCAATAACG
>JAJACV010000047.1 GCA_022601335.1 Chlamydiota bacterium
CTCTAAATAGCCCTTATTAAACTCTACAGGCTTTATCTTATTTAGAAGCATTGTGAGCTGTGAAAGAGGTTTTTTCTTAGGCTGCTGATAATAACTTCGAGCGAGTTTGAAAGCTTCATGGTGTTCATTTTCTCTTTGGAAATTAATAGCATCAAAACTTAGAGCAGAATGTTCATTCATTAAACAAGAGGATGGTTTCTTGTTTTCTATCTTATAATTACGGTCCAAATAGGATAGTAATTCGGTAATTAGTAATGATGGAAGCTGTTCTTTATGAGTTTTTTGGCAACAGCTTAAAAAACTCAAGCTAAGGGTATCTTGAGCCAATAAAATAAGCTCTAGAAACTGATAGCGATCAAGATCAATAACTTGAGGGCAAAAACTATTTGATGTAAAGCCATCAAGAAGAGAGAGAGAGTCTTTCAATGGGTTTCTCGGAAAAGTCTCTTCATTCAAACCTAAAACATAAACAACTTTTGCCTCTCTAAAAGGCTTTGAATATAAGGAATAAAAAGACAACGCTTCAAGTTGATGGCTATATACTTCCGTATGAAATACAGACAGATCTTTGCGCAAATAATACCAAAAAGTTGAAAAAGGAAACGTTTCAGAAATAAGAGTAGGTGATAATTTAGACAGTTGCTCAATACGGTTTGTGAGAGAAAGCATATCAGAAGATTCTTCATGCTCTTTTTCAAAATAAGATTTCAAAAGGCTAATTAGGTAGCTCGCCCAATTTTGGAAAGTTGTTTTAGTCGGATCTGTTAAGGGTTCAAAATCAGAAATCAAGCTAGAAACAAGCTCTAAAAAGATGTTCAAAGAAGGAATATCTGACAGACTCATTCTATTTAATGAACGAGTCAAAAAACTTGTATTATTTTCATTTGTCAAAACCTCTACGACTCGTTTGAAAAAATCAGTCCAAGAGCTTTTATGACGGAAAAAGGACATTTTATCCTCTCCATAACTCTGAGACAAAAGTTTTAGTTGATGGCCTTCATCAAGTCCCCATTGAACATTAAGTTCTTCCACCCACCTCTTCCAGGTAGCCACCTGCTCTTGAGATAATTTAAAGCGCTTCTGGAATAAAGAGTGTTCAAAGAGTTTAAAAAGAGCTTTGGGTTCCCAACGGCTCTCATGTAATTCCATGATATATTGAAAGCCTTGTAAAAGAGAATTTTTTGCTTTAAATGGATAGTCATGAATAACATATTCGAATGGAGAACTTTCCTCTCCAAAAAGAGATTCGATATAGGGAATATATTTTTCGATTTCAGGAACTAAAATAATGACATCACTCAAACGATAATTAGGATTGTTTAAAAACTCTTGCTTTACATTTGCAAACAAAACTTCGACTTCTCTTTGGTAACTCAATGATTTATGTATCATTATTGAATTATCCAAGCCCACACTCAATGCTTCTTCGGGTCTTCTTAAGGTCAGTAAATCCATTTGAATATGCTTTAGTAGAGTCATTTCCTCATCAACAAATCTTGTTTCAAACTCACTTAGTTGTTCTGTATAGGCAGGTAAAGATAAAACGGGTTGAGGACACACATATTCTTCCTCTATTTGAAGCAAGGTAGATTCCTCTAAGCTCTGAAACCAGCTTCTTCCTAGTTTTCCTAGACTAGAAAGCAGCGGGTTAGAGTTTGAGAGATAACCCGATAGCTCATCTATTTCATTTAAACTCTTACCTTTTCTTTTCAATCGCTCCATAAGAGCTCTTTTTTCAAAAGTATTTCTGGTATCTGTCCAAAATAATTTACAAGGAGAGAGTTGAAAAATATGTAGATTGATATAGGGACTGATTTTCTCAATAAGTTGATAATATAGGTCTGGAACAAAACTAAATCCAAAAAGATACATATTTACAGGTGATGACAAAGGAGAAGGATCCAGTGTTAGTAATTGCTTCGGATAAGTTAAAAAATCTAAATGGTGATCTATTTTTTTCCAAAGAAGTTGTTGCCAATTTAAATCAATCTCTGGCTGCCAGTCTTCTTTGAGACTCTGTGAATATATACCGTACTGATTGAATAATGAGGCTAAGTTATCAGAAAAGGGAGCTAAATTTTTTATCTGTTCAGTGCTTTTGTCGTATTCAAAATATTTTAAAAGAGGCTCGTAGCATTTTTTTTCTGAGAGAGATAAACCCTCTTGATCCTTAATAATAAATTCGATTTCTTTTTCAAGTAGTAGAGCTAAATCTTGTTGAGAACGCAATTTAATTGCAGGGAAAAGAGAGGTTAAAATTTGCTTAATACCAGGTTGTAAGAAAGCAAAATCTAATCCTAAGCAAATACCCAACTCCTCCGCACACTTCTTTTTCATGTAAAATTCAGTGGCAAAACTTGGAACTAAGACCAAATGCTTTTCAAAAGGGGCATGCTGCTGATAGCTTTTTGAAAAATGTTCAAATAAAACATGTAATCTATTACTAAAAACTAACTGCACTGGCCCCATCCCTTTATTCAAGTTCCTGCTAATTTATAACATATTTGAGTTTAAAAAGCTCTCTTGATAGTTTGCACCTTATGAACGAACAATCATCCATAGCCCGATTATTTTTTTGGAAGCGATTCTCGTCGTTTACTTATCTGAATATTACTCAGCTATTAGTTACTTTAAATGATAGCGTTTTTAGATTATTAGTAGCTTTCTCTCTCATTGAAAAACTTGGGGAGAGTCAAAGCAGTAATATTCTTTTTATTACAGGCGTTGTTTTTGTAGCTCCTTTTCTTATATTTTCAATGCCTGCTGGTGATTTAGCTGATAAATTTTCTAAGCAACAAGTTATCAAGTGGACTTTAGTCGCAGAAGTTCTTGGAATGGGGTACGGAGTCTTTGCAATGGTTGTTAACAGCGTTCCAAATATTTATGCAGCTCTATTTGTTGTCGCTCTTCAAGCTTCCATTTTTAATCCAGCGAAATATGCTATTTTGCCAGAAATAGCTAAAGAGGGAGAAATATCTAAGGTTAATGGAATTATGACTCTCTCAACGTACCTAGCTATTATTGCAGGTACATTTTTAGCTTCATTTTTTACTCAAATTACAGGAAGTAATTATACTTTTGTCGCCCTCTTTTGTCTCGGAGTTGCTTTTCTAGCTCTCTATAGCAGTCTACAAATTGAAAAAACTCCTGTCAAGAATCCAACAAAAAAAGTAAATCCTTTATTTTTAGCACAAGTTTATAAAAGCTTAAAACTAGCAAGTAAATACCCTCATCTTCTTTTAGCAGTACTCGCCTCATCTTACTTTTTATTTACAGCCTCTTATACTCAACTAAATATGATCCCCTTTGGGCTTCAATCCTTGCATATTACAGATGTTCAAGCGGGCTATGTCTTTTTAGCCGCAGCCTTAGGTATTGGTATTGGATCCATGGTTGTGGCGTTTGTCTCAGGAAAAAGTGTTGAGCTCGGTCTTGCAATTTTTGGAGCCTTTGGCACCTCCTTTTCATATATCATTTTGTATTTATTTTCGCAGAATATATGGGTGGCCGTATTTATGATTTTATCTTTAGGAATACATGGGGGCCTTTATATTGTTCCTTTAGATGCCTATATACAAATAGCAAGCCCTGAGAAAGAAAGAGGTGAAATTGTTGCATCAGGTACTTTTTTAGGTTTTATAGGTGTCCTATTAGCTGCTACCTGTGTAGGTTTTTTTAGTAAAATCTTAAATCTTACTGCAGCTGAAGGCTACTTCATTGTGGGTTTACTTTCTATTGGCGTCTCTATTTCAATAATGTTTTTACTGCCGGACTATTTTACACGCTTTGTCGCTATTTCATTTTTTAAAGGATTTTATCACATAACACCACAAAATCAACCAAAGTTAGGCTTTTATGATACGGCATTAATCATTTCGAAAAAATACAGCTTCCCCTCAATCCTTTGTCTTCTTCAGCTTTACCCAAGAATTGCATTTATTCG
Source organism: Chlamydiota bacterium (assembly GCA_022601335.1). Taxonomy (GTDB): domain Bacteria; phylum Chlamydiota; class Chlamydiia; order Chlamydiales; family JAAZZY01; genus JAJACV01. The sequence continues at coordinate 3,944 of JAJACV010000047.1, forward strand.
TATTGTGAAAAAAGCTCCTTCTATTTTTGTGCGCCCTATTTACAGATTACTCCACATTGTCCCTTACCCAATAAGTGATCTTTCTGCAGAGACTCCTTTATTTTTACAAAAAATTTACGATAAAAAAATGCCTATCTGCTTATTTTTAGAAGGCTCTTTAAAATTTGAATCTGATCAGAACTATGAACAAATTGTCGGTCACATTTTAGAGCAGAATACCAAACCCACTATTCCACTCTATCTAGAGGAAAGTAGGCCATCAGGAAGCCATAGTTTGTTTCACAACCTATTCAAAGCCTTTACGGTTCATACTCAAGCACATTTTGGGTCTATAACAGAAGAAAAATTAAGTTATTCAAAAGCACTAGAAAAAACTCAGGAAATTGAAAAACACTAAAATGAATAGGCTGTTGAAAGAGAAAAGGTTCTATAGTTTGATGGAAGACCCACGCCATCATTTAAATTTACTGATCTTTGAAAGTCAGCTGTAAGCGTCAGCTTACTTGTAAGGGCATAGTTGAGCTTAATTAGATAACCCTGGTAGTTTGTATTTGAATTCACAGCACTTAAAGAGGTCGCTTTATACAAGCTTCCTTTAGCTGCATTTCCGCGTCCAATTCCTGCAAAGTCCCACTCCGGAATTGCTTGCAGCTCACAAAACTGTAATTGCCCTTGGATAGAAAAGTCACCTGCATTTTTTATGGTTCCATACTGAGCTCCAACATAACCAGCTAAATTTAATAATTTATTGTCACTTAAAGCGTGCGCTTGAGCTCTACCATTATAAATTAAAGCCGCAAAAATTTGTATATTTGTTCCTAGCCATGCAGGAGTTCTATTCCATCCAACTAAAAATTGAGAGACTCCGTATTTGGTCGGAATATTGGTTATATTACTAGAGGGCTTTACGGTCCCCCACCAAATAAAATCATAGTCTATATAAAATCCCAAATTAGCAATATTAAACAACCTTCCTCTAATAATCCAAAAAGAGCCTGGGTTACTAGAATAAAGGCCCCCAGTAATCTGGTATTCAACTACTTTTTTCCACACGTAAAAGCCCATCAAAGTAAGACCATCACCAGACGATTTAAACATCATTTGAGAGTTATACATTTTTGTTAAGTCACGTCTACCTAGTATAGCATCGAGAGTATGCGGACCATAAGTTACAAAATGATACCCAATAAAAGCTCTTGGCAAACTAATAGAATTAGCACTGCCCTTAAAGGTTCCTGCAGCATTTGAAAATTTTAAACGCGTATTTGTAAAGGTTCTTCCCAAAGCATAGTTAAATTGAAGCTCTGTAGAGAGGTTGAACTGATTATTAGAAAGAGAATTGCTCAGTTCTAGTTGATCTTGTCCACCAAGATTTTCATAAACATGAGTCCATTTAGACGATACTTGCCCAAGTATGGCATACACAGCTGGTATAACATAATTGGGCCTGTTTTGTTTTTTCAGCCAATCTTCCAACTCTCTTACTGAGTATCTATTTGTCTGTTTCAGTGTTGGAGTGAGCTGTCCTATTAAAGGAGCTGTTAAAAACAGAGTGAGTATAAGGATTCGTTTCAACATTTATGAGGTCTATAGTTTACAGAGGCTAAAAACTTTAAATAAAAACTATTTTTTAGTCTATTCAAGATCATGCCTTTTTTAAAGGTTTTATGAAAAAATTTAGAAACCGTATATTGCTGCCAGAATAAAATTCGTATAATTTAGGGGATAACCAATCTGTTTTTCTTCTGCCAAGGCTCTTTGAAGCCGAATTTCTAGAACAAGTTCATTAGTTACCGAGTATAACAAATCTAATTCAAATCCATTATAGTTTGAATTACCATTTCCTGGAAAGTTTGTTGCACTTGAAAATTTGTTAAATCCAAACAGAGATGAGCTTGTGCTGTTACCTGTACCAATACCTGAAACATCCCAGTCAGGAATAGACAAAGCTTCTACGACTTGCCACTGAGCTTGAAACGCCCAATCCCCAGCTCGTTCTACACTTCCAAGTTGTAAAGCAACCCAACCTGCCAAGTTTTTTTCACTACTTTTAAGCTTATTTTGCGAAAGCCTCTGAATCTCTCTTTTAGCAGCATGAGCATTCCAGAGAATCCCCCCAAAAAGTCTCACGTCAATACTAAAAACTTCAGGATTAAAAATATAACCTAATATGAACTGATTTGTAATAAAATCCCACTTAGATTTACCAACTGTAACTACCGCATTACTTGTACTATTAGTAATAGTGGTCGTTTTACGATCTTCTTTATGCCAGTCACAAAAAGCATATTCGAAGTAAAGACCTGAATCCAGAATATCATAGAAGCCTGATTGGATAATCCAGACGGGATGATTTTCAGACTGATCCACAATGTACCCCCCACCACGAATACTTAGATCTGCAAGACCTAACATAGCCATAGCATAAGTAGCTGTAAAGCCATCAAGAGTTGAGTTAAACTGTACTTCTGAATCATACATTTCATAAGACCTTTGACGCCCTACCAGTACATCAAGCCTTTGATCACCGTCATCAAAAAGATGATACCCCATATTTGCTCGATCTAATGCAATTTGATTCGCTTCTCCATTAAAAGTTCCTCCGGCATTGTTAAATTCCAGTTTAACAGACGCCCAGCTCCTATCAGCCTTATAGTCAAAGTAGAGTCTAAAATCGATACTATATAGATTGTTGGACCACCCTCCAGGAGAATTGGATCCTGACGTTAAATCCAGACTACCTAACTTTTCATGAACATTTCTCCACTCAGCTGTAACATCTCCGGCAATGGAAAGATCCCCGCTTTTAGCGTTTAGAGCAACTCTTTTTGTTTTCAGCCAGTCTCTAACAGCCCATAAATCTTTTTGGTTTACTGTATCAAGAAGATCTGTCGCTTGAGTATAGTTACTGTTTGCTGACCTGGCAAAGAGAGAGCTTGAGACTAAGCAAATAAGAGAAATGGATAAGTATTTAAAGAACCGCATTATGAATTCCCCGTTTTTATCTCACTCATTTTTTTAAATCAAACGATGAGATTGTGTTGAGCTAGAAGAAATTTGTTAAATTAAGATAAAGATCTTATCTGACACCAATCTCTTTTTGCAATACAAAACGTGGTTCGTTTGATTAAAGAGTTGTTCGCTTAAAGAAATTTGAAGTGTGGTGCTGTGTATTCATGTGCATTAATTAACACAGACCACTCTGAGGCGGCTTTTGGATTAAAGAACTTTTTCCATGCTTTGATCGGAAAGCCAGATCTTGCAATTGAATCAAAGCGCCATAGCTCCAGCTGAGAATTAGATGGGTTTACAAGAAATCCAAATTGAAATTTTGGCCAGTTTGTATCTCCAAAACATATGGGCTTCGGCATAGCTAACTTATTCAATCTCATTACTTCGAGTAATTTGGATTGCAAGTTTTCTTGTGTTTGCTCGTTTTCATGTAAAATAACTAATGCGGCTTTACATATGTAAAACAACTCCAAAGAACTTATCCAGGATGTTTTTTGTTGTGTGTCAGATAGTATTTCGATCACACTGTTAAGCTTGCTATCATCAATAAAATCAAGAGCGAGTCCATTAATCAATAATTTGATTGTTCCACTCACTTGGTTCGATGAAATTAGCGGAAAAAATTCATATACCCAGCCTTCTATTTTTTCGCTGTTGATCTCAAAATTATGAGGAGCTTTGCTAAGATTTTTAGTTAAAAGATCTGAAAAATTCCTTATATTAAGTGGATAATTAGGTAAAAGAACATTTTCTTTAAACCACATAAGCAAATAAGGACTTTGGGATAGATAAGTCTCTAAAAAATGATTACATTGAGAGGGGAGAACTTCGATAGACTCTTGAAACAGATTTTGAGGCAAAACAAATTCGTCTCTGATCCAAGTAAAGGCGTATACTTCTTTGTTCCAAAGCTCAGCTAAGGGCATTTTACCTGGGCAAAAAAGAAAAGCATGATTTGGGGAATATGAAAGAAGAGATTTATATCGATTTCTTTCGTATTTTTTTATTTCATCCTCAGGAAGCTCTCTAAGAACATCGATATAAAAAGCAAAAAGCTCTGTCTCTGTCGCAACTTTTTTGCTTTCCACTTTAAATTCTACATCTCGCTTAAAGTAGTTCTTCAAAAGTCCCGTAAGGGTTCCTCCTGAAATATATGCCCAAGGTTTATAGGGGAGAGCATCTAAGTGGCTTTCCTTGGAAATGGGATAGTTATATCGAGCACAGACTCTTCTGAAGGAATAAAGCATAAACTCATCAGACTGTATTAATCTTATGATCTGCGTGATAATTTCTGAAATTTCTCTCTCTAAACCTTTAAATTCCTCACGAGTTATGATCTCATTTTCCACAAAGGTAAAAAAATCTTTCAAGGCGCTTTGAAACGTTTCGCTATTTGAAATAAAAGACCATAAAGAAGGGTCAGCTCTACCGTGTTTATAGACGAGTCTAAAACCTGCAGGTGAATCTTCATAAATCTCTTTTTTATAATCTTGCATTTCAGCGTCATAGAGCTCTTGAAAATATTGAGGAAACAGGCGATCAAAACTTTTAATGATTTTAGGTAAAAACTCACCCAAGCGGTTAGTTTTTTCTATAAGAGAGTCTCTTTCGAAAAGGGAGCGGTTCAAATCTTGAATATGACTTTGGTACTCAAACCTCATCCACGAAGCCGCGTTATTGTCCTCGGCATTTACCAGTTTCCTTTCAATTGATTTAACTCTAAAGAATTCTTGTTGATACTCCTCATCTAAACGTTCTATTTCAAGTTGGTTTGTGTTTCTATTTTCGTTTAAATATTGATAGATGGATTGCCCAATACCAAAATCTTCCTTTGAGTCAAAACCAAGACTCGCATATAAATTCCATTTGTAAAAATCCGATTTAGACTCGGCAAAAGAAGCGACTGTATATTCCCACGCTTTTAAAAGGGGATGATCTTCAATTTGTATAAGATATTGAAGACCTTTTTCAAACTCTCTCTCAATAATTTCATCACTTGTAGTGATTTTCATAGAAAAATTAGCCTTTTCAAACGAGTTGTGCTTACTTATCTCTAAATCAACATTGTTTTTTCTCTCTTTTTTCAAAAGCATTTGCAGCAGCTTGCGAAGTGTAAAATTATGCGAATCTTTCAATCCTAATTTTTTGACATAAAGATCTTTGATTTCACTTTCGCTTAAGCACTCTTTGGTCTTAGGTTTACTAAAGTTTGCCAGTTCTCTCAACTCCAGGCGGTTCCACATTTCCTCCTTTTCTCGATAGGTAAAGGGACGGTCTATAAAGCCTTGCCCCCATGAACTACTCAGGGGAATAGACAGCTCCTCCCCGGAAAAAGTTCTTTTTAATAACCCTATATTCAGTAAATCCTCTAGGTCTTGAAAAAATAAAGAAGGCTGCTCTTCCTGAACTAAGATGGCAGGCGCTGTAGCAAAGCACGAACCTATCGTTTGCCGTAGAGGGGTGAAGAAAGCTGACAAGCAAAGCACTTGTATATGTTTATTTTGAATGGGAGTTTTGGGGGAAAGCTGTAAACCAATACGAATAATGGATTCCAGATGAGCATTCATCAAAGGGATTCTTAAAGAGAGGACTTGCTTTACAAGTTTCTTAGAGTTGATTAGATCTAATACCCTTCTTCTAAGAAACTCCAAGTGCTCATTTTCAGCAGTAGCATTTTCATTTAGACTGTAGCCCCACTGCTTGAGTTCATCTAAAAACTTATCTAGGTTTTTAAGAGAGGAATCAACTAACAATTCAGCTATTACAAGACTTCGCTGCCGAATTTGATGAGCTGAATCTTCAAAAAGAGACTGAACTGTTTGGCTACTAAAAGGGGACTTTTTACGAATTTTACTGCATAGTTCATGAAGAAAGGAAGGTTTAAGGGAAGATACATGAATACTATCTACTGTTTTTTTTAGAAATGGATCTATATGGGTCATAAGGAAATAAAAATAATTTTTAAACTTTTCTTTTGCGTTCTAATCTATTAAAATAACTCGTTCAGCTATTGCTATCTAATAAAATATTACTTTTTAAACGAACTCTACACTTAGTCTTATGCATATTAAAATTAAAAACAAATCAGATATTGAACTTGAAGTTGGATCTACAGCTTTTGATCTATCACAAAAACTAAACTTAAAGGGTCCTAACCAATCTCTTGGCGCTCAAATTAACGGCCAAAATAAAGATTTATCTACTGAGCTTAAAGAGGGGGATGAGGTTCATTTTTGGAGCTTTGATGAACCTGAGGGAAAGGAAATTTACTGGCATACATCCGCTCATGTTCTTGCTCAGGCCGTTTTGAGATTATTTCCTGATGCTCAACCCACGATTGGACCTCCTATCGAAAATGGGTTTTATTATGACTTCGCAAATCTCAAAATTTCAGACACTGATTTTCAAGCTATTGAAAAAGAAATGCAAAGCATTATCAAAGAAAACTTACGTCCGAAGAGGCTCTTATTTACCTCTAAAGAAAAAGCTTTAGACGCCTTTCAAGGAAACCCATTCAAATGTGATCTAATAGCAAGTTTCGAGGAGGGGTCCGAAATTACTGCTTACGAACAAGGTGATTTTTTTGATCTTTGCAGGGGACCACACTTACCAAATCTTGGAAAAATAAAAGCTTTAAAAGTTCTCAAGACTTCAGGTGCTTATTGGAGAGGAGATTCGAGCCAAGAAGTACTTACTAGAATCTACGCCATTACATTTCCGGATAGAAAGCTCTTAAAAGACTACTTATTCCGAATTGAGCAAGCTAAGCTTAGAGATCATCGCATTGTGGGCCCAAGACTCGGGCTCTTTATGCTAAGAGAAGAAGCGCCCGGCCTTCCCTTTATTTTACCTCATGGAATGCTTGTTTGGAACCAGCTCATTGATTACTGGAGAGAAATACATACACGAGAAGGTTATACAGAAATAAAAACCCCTTTGATGATGACTCGAGAACTTTGGGAAACTTCAGGGCATTGGGCCAATTATCGTGAGAATATGTACACTTGTGAAATTGAGAACAAAGACTTTGCCATCAAACCGATGAACTGTCCTGGTTGTATGCTTTACTATAAGAGCGAAGTACACAGCTATAAGGAACTGCCGCTTAAAGTCGCCGAACTCGGTTTAGTACATAGGTATGAGCACTCTGGGGCTATTTCGGGACTTTTTAGAGTTCGTGGATTTCATCAAGATGATGCACATATTTTTATGCAACCCTGCGATATTAAAAATGAAATCTTAAAAGTTTTAAAAATGGCCAAAGAGATTTACTCCCTTTTTGATTTAGATTTTACAATGGAGCTCTCAACACGCCCAGAGAAAGATACCATTGGGACAGATAATGACTGGGAAGTGGCCACTAAGGGCCTTCAAGAAGCCTTAGATGAAACAGGTGAACCCTACCGTATAAATGCCGGAGACGGGGCATTCTATGGCCCCAAAATTGACTTCCATATTAAAGACACTCTAGGAAGAACATGGCAATGCGGTACCATTCAACTTGATATGGCTCTTCCTGAAAAATTTGAACTTGAATATGTCAATTCAGATGCTCAGAGAATCAGACCTGTTATGATTCATAGAGCTCTATTTGGCTCAATTGAAAGGTTTTTTGGAATTCTTATTGAGCATTTTGCCGGAAAATTTCCCCTTTGGCTCAGCCCAAGACAGATTCGTCTCATCGTTATAGCAGATAGGCATGCTGAATATGCCAAAAGTCTAAAAGAATCTTTTTCTAGTGAAGGCCTAATTTGCAAGGTCGATGAATCACACGAGTCTGTCAGCAAAAAAATAAGAAGCGCTCAATTAGACCAGGTCAATTACATTCTAACGATTGGAGACAAGGAAGTAGAGAACAAAACAATTGCTCTACGAACAAGAGATAATGTTGTGCATGGTGAAATTTCTGTAGAAGAATTTGTAAAAAAAGTGAAGTATGAATTACAACATAGAGAATTAACTTCACCTTTTGCAAATACTCAAAAATGACATCAAAAAAACCTACAATTATTGCAGTCAGCAGCTTTAAGGGAGGTACGGCCAAAACGTCCATAGCGCTACATATTGGCTCAGCCTTAGAGAAATACCATAATAAAAAAGTTCTTCTTGTTGACTTTGATGCCCAAGCGAATCTAACAACGGGTCTTGGTTTTGATCCTGATCATCAAGATAGTTTGGCCTCTGTTCTCCAGCGAAAAAAAGATCTTCTTGAGGTCAAGCTTCTCACATCACAAAAGAATTTAGATCTGATACCGGCAGATACCTGGTTAGAGAGATTGGAGGTTAGCGGTGAGCTCGCGACAGATAGATATTCCCATGAAAAGCTTAAACTATATATTCAAGACCTTGACTACGATTATATCTTAATTGACACTCCCCCTTCCCTTTGCTGGCTTACAGAATCTGCATTAATTGCAGCTGACTACTCACTTATTTGCACCACCCCGGAATTTTATAGTGTTAAAGGTTTAGAGAGACTGTCTCAATTTCTGCAAAATATAAATAATAGACATCCCTTAAAAGTTTTGGGTGTGGCCGTTTCTTTTTGGAATCAAAGAGGAAAGAGCAACGAAGCTTTTCTAGAAGTGATAGAGCAAACATTCCCCAATAAACTATTTATTCAAAAAATAAGACGAGACATTAGCGTCTCAGAAGCCGCAATTTATGGAAAACCATTATATGACACTTCACCCTCCTCGAGAGCAGCAAGTGACTATAAAGCATTGACTGATGAAATAATGTCTAGAATGTAAAATAGATTTACATAACCCACAAAAGGAGAAAGTTCTGGTGATGAACAAAGTTAATAAGTTTCTATCTCAAAGATTAAAGAAAGCCGAAAAAAGCAGTAAAATGTCTACCTTGGCAACTCAGTCAATGGAAGGACACCTTACAAGTTTTTCGGGTATTTTTGGTTTTACAGATCTTAATGCCAATGAAAAAGACCTTCTCTCTCAAATACTCAAAAAATTTTCAAATGGTGAGACAGAATTAGATGTCGATTTAAAGTCCCTTATAACTCTTACATCAGAAGTTAAAGCAATTAATAATCAGGCTCTAATACTTCATGGTGAACGTATCAAGGCTGCTCAAACTATCCTAAAAAAATATAAAGATGGAGCTTTCACGGCTTGGCTTATTAGCACCTATGGAAATAGACAAACACCTTACAATTTTCTTCAGTACTATGAATTTTACTTAACTATGCCTCAGACACTCAGACCAATGATTGAGCTCCTGCCAAAACAAGCTGTCTATACTTTGGCCAGCCGAGATGGAGCTATAGAAGACAAACAAATTATTATTGAAAATTACTCAGGTGAGAGTAAAAGTGAATTAATTAAAATGATTCGAGAGACATTTCCTGTTTCCGATAAAGATAAACGAAAAAAAAGTATTGGAATAGGTATCTTGAATAGCGCTGAAAAAGTTAGGCAAAGCGTAAAGTCAAACCTAACTCAGCTGTCAGATAAACAGAAAAATACTCTAAAAACTCTTCTCAATGAAATTTTAGGTCTAATGGAGTAAGTCTAACAACTTACATTCAAACTAGTAAGTTCATGAAATTGACAACTATCAACTGGCAAATGGCTCTCCATAAGCTCTACGATATGTCTATGATGAGTTAAAAAAATGATTTGTGATTTCTTTGATAACATTTGTAAAGCTTTAAGAGCTAAACGGGATCTTTTCTCATCAAATTGGACAAAGATGTCATCTAAAACCACAGGCATAGGCTCATTGTCTTTAATAACTTCTTCAATCAAAGCAAGTTTTAAAGATAGAAAAAGTTGATCCCTAGCTCCATGACTTAGCGCAGATAACGGCACTTCCTTTCCTTTTGAAATACAAACTAGACTAGAAATACTTGCAGAGCTAGTAACTTTTACATTTTCATATAAACCGTCAGATATTAATCGGAAATAATCTGCTGTTTTGGAGATAATGGGTTGCTGATATTGTGATTGAGAGTTTTTCAAAGAATTTTTTAAAAAATAGGTTGCCATTTCAACAGTTATATAGTTCTGAATTTGATTATTTAGTGAGTAGGTAACATCTTGTAGCTTGCTTTGAAGCTCACTAATATGGCTATTATTTTCTAGCGAATCAATTTTATGCTTTGTGGCACCTAAATCTTGATCTAGCTCAGAGATATCTTTACTAATATCTGAAGATTTACCAGCAAAATCAACCCGCGCCTTCTTCAACAATATCAGCAAGCTATCAAAATTATCCAAGCTCTCTAAGGAGGTTAAAGATTTAACATTAAAAATCTTAAAAATATTTTTATTAAAAACATTTTGCTTTTGAGAAGAGCTTAAATCATTGTAAAGCTGATTTACATATTTACGCCTAGCCAAATATGTTTCATTAAACAAGATTAACTTTTCTTGTATAGAACTTACTGCTTCAAGAGAAGAAAGTAAGTTTGAAATATCTGACTTTTTTAGCTCTATAGAAAGAGATTCTCTTTTTAGAAAGCGAGCCCAGTCATTATATAGCTCTCTACTTTCTATTGCAAAATCAGCTATTTGTTTTCGAGCTTTGTTTAACTTCTCTTGAACACTGTCATTTTGAAAGGAGAGTTCCTTGTGCCGCGTTATTTTTTTTATCTGTAATTCTTTATTTTTATTGAAAAGCTCAACTAGTTTAGAGAGTTTTGTGAAATTTGACGACTTTATTTCAAGAAGGTTAGTTAAATAATTTTCGAGCTCTAATACATGAGCTTTCTCAATATTTAGTTTTTCAAGTTCTACAAAGTAGTGCCTAGATTCAGCCTGAAGAGTAGGAAGCTTTTGTGAAATAGTTTTGAAGCTTTCAAAATTCAATGAATCTATTTTCCAGTCTTTTTTGAATTCATTGAAAGCAGAATTTAATTTCTTTTCTCTATCTGAAACCTCCTCTTGGCTTTTTTGGAGTTTATTTAGATTTAATCGAATAGCTTTACCTTCATCTAAAAGCATTGAATAATTCGCAAATGAATCAGCGTCCGCAAGGATATTTGCGATAAAGATATCTTCTTCTTTAACGAGGTTTTGATAACTCAAAAATAAAGGCTTTAGATCCTCTTTTGTTTGATCATCCCAAGCTTTAACTAAACACAATCCCTCCCTTTCTCTCTTAAGTCTTAGATTCTGATAATTCTCAATATCAAATTTCCCTTGTCTCGAGTAGTTTAATATAAGTTCATCTATAGCTTTCAACCTTTCTCTTAACTTATTTTTTTTATCCCTAAGTTCTCGGCTTTTGCTTACTATAAAAAAATGATGCTCTGAAAGCATCTCTAGTTCGTTGCCTGAGGGTACAGGAAGCAATTCAATCGATTCAATAGAGCGTTCATTAAACCCAAGTGACTCCATTTTTTGAACAAGTGTGTGGTATTTTTTCGAGAGCAAATCAGTTTGATTTTTGATATTTAGTTCGAGCTTATTAGACTCTTCTAGTGAAATAACGTGTTTATTATATTTATCAGCTTCTTCTAAGCAGAGCTCCTTATCTAGCAGAGCTTTTAAGCGACCCTCTTCTTTGATCAACAGTAATTCTTCTGCTTTTACCTCTTCACTGCGTTGAGAAAGCTTTAAGGATTTAAACAAGGTGCTTTGAAAGTACTCTTGAAGCTCTTGCTTCCTTTGAACCAAGTTAATCATTTTCTTGGGGAATTTTTTTAGCCGGGCTTCTAAATCGACGAGCTTATTTTGAATGTCTTTGATTTCAGTCAATGCAGCAACTAAGTGGGCAAAATTATTGATATCATTAATCACAGCATTAATAGATTTTTTTTGCTCTAAGAGAGCTCTTTTACTATTTTGTCTTTTATTTAGTTGCTCATTTAAATCTAAAAAATATTCGGGAGTTATTTCAGCGTTTTTAAGTTCTGCATCTAAAGATTCAAAATCTCTTAGTAGTTTATTAATGGAGGGATTTAATCCTCTGGGTTTAAATAGTTCTTCAGATTGATTCACTAACTTTTTGTGAGTCTTTTTGACATAATTATAACCCGTATACTGCTGATAAAAAGCTAAATTAAAATCTTTGAATAGAGCCAACAAATCTTTTGAACCGTTAAGTAGAGTTTCGTCATTCAGAATAAAATGCTGGGAATACTTGTTTTTATTCAGGTAAGGAAAATAGTTCTGTAAATCAGCATTGAGTTTTCTTGAAAGTTTATATTCGCGGATTATTCTTTTACTTTTGCCTAGCTCTGTCTCAAAAACTCCCTCAATTAAGAGTGCATCTAAATCATTTAAATAGGCATCTGCCGTTCCTTTTTCTATTCCAAAAAGAAGCGCAAGAAAAGCTCTTGTAAAAGTGGTTTTACCTGATTCGTTTTCTCCATAGATCACTTGAATAGGTTTAGCATGATCAAAACAAAGTTTAAAATTTTTAAATTTCCCGAAACGACTCAGGTTGATTTCCATCAACTTCATTTTCTATCCTCAAATAGATTTTTCTTCACTCTATCTTTTACTCTTTGGATTTGTTCCTGAAGGTTAAAGTTACTTTGTAAATCTGAATAAAAAGAACTTCGCCTTAATGCCTCTGGAGATCTTTCTTTAAGGCTCTTAATAACCTCATTAAAGTAAGTTTCAACATCTCCACTCAGCATGCTGCTTTCAATGGAGTTAACAAAATCATCTAATAGTGCAAAATCTTCTTTCAGAGTTTGTGAGCTGATCGATCGGTTGATAAGTTTTTCGAGGTAAACAAAACCAGAAAATTCCTCATCAAGCCAGCAGAAAACTTGGTGCTCAAAATGTTCTAAATTATCACTAAGAGACTCTCTTAAATTACAAATTCCCTCTATATTAAATCGCAAAATAAATCGAAGATCTGTCTCGGAGTAATTCGCAATATGTTTTTTGACACGGCTCACTAAAATTTTCTTGAGTTCTCTTTCATTAAAAGCTGAAGAAATATCAAGAGTTAGGCGATCCCAAATGAGCCTGGACAACCCATGAAACTTTATCTCGATGGTATCCAACCTATCTGTAGTAACGACACAGCAACCTTTGCTGCCTGTTTCTCTAATGTGTCTACCCTGAACATTCCCTGGGTAAACAATATATGGATTCTCATCTAAAATTTGAAAGTCATGTAGGTGCCCCAATGCCCAGTATTGATATCTCTTATCTTTCAAGATCTTACTTATGTACGGAGCATAGGGTGTTTCACCTAGTTTTACATCACCACTTGTATGCAATAGCCCTATATTATAATAGCCCGGAACTCCTTTGGGGTAGTTTTGTGAAAGATCCTCTTCAGTGTGGTATTCAGCATAACTTTGACCATGGATTGCCACTTTAAGGTTTTCAATAATATACGTTTGAGCTTTATCTGTTGGTATTTCAATAATATTCTTTGGAAAGGAAAGCTTTTTAAGAAGCCGGTTCTCGGCATCATGATTTCCTCGTAAATAATAGACAGGACATTTAAGTCTTTTAACCTGTTTAAGAAAAAATAAACCTATACCATAATCTCTCCAATTCGCATCAAAAACATCTCCAACAAGGAGAACAAAATCCACATCTTCATATAGAGCTAAATCTATAAGAGAAACAAAAGAGTTCTTCACCTCTTCTGCAATCGATAATGACTTTGATCCGTAAAAGGTTCTTAAACTAGAAGAAAAACTATCTAGATGAACATCCGCAGCATGAATAAATTTCATGAATTTATTGGCCCATTAGTGTTAAATGATATAATTAGTAACCTTAGCTGCTAACAAATACTATAAGAGGTAATAATAACACATGTCCTTTGATGAAACTACTCAAAAAAATATAGATAGCTGGCTTCATGGAAGCTATGACAATGAAACTAAAAAGGAAGTTGAAAAGCTGATTAAAGAGCAACCAGACCAAGCTACAGACGCTTTCTATACTCGTATGGCCTTTGGAACGGGGGGACTACGAGGTGTAATGGGCGTTGGTACAAACAGAATGAATGAATACACAGTCAGCTTTGCAACCCAGGGACTGTCAAACTATATCAATAGTCAAAAAGAATCCCATAAACACTCTGTTCTTATTGGCCACGATTCAAGACACAACTCCAAGTTTTTTACTGAAACAGCTGCAAAAGTACTTATCGCCAACGGTATTGAAGTTTTTATTTACAAGGAACTGCGCCCTGTACCCATGGTTTCATTTGGTTGTAGACAAAAAAAATGCAGCGCAGCAATCATGATTACAGCATCTCACAATCCTCCTGAATATAACGGCTACAAGGTATACTGGAGTGACGGAGCCCAAGTTCTCCCCCCAAATGATAAGGGGATCATTACAGAAGTTAATAAAATAACAGAAGTCGAACAAGTCAAAAAATCTGCAGACCTTAATTCCCCACTTGTTCATTGGGTTGAAGATGAACTGGATAGCCAATACCTCGATGCCGTGAGAGAACTCCAACTGTACCCAGAGATTAACAGAGACAAGGGCTCACTCTTAAATATTGTCTATACCCCTATTCACGGGGCAGGCATTACGATGGTTCCTAAAATATTAGCAGACTGGCACTTTACAAAGGTTGACCTGGTTAAATCTCAGGAACAGCCCGACGGATCTTTTCCAACAGTAAAGAGACCAAATCCAGAAGAAGAAGAAGCTTTAAAACTAGGTATAGAGCAACTTTTGAATGAAGAGTCTGATATCTTACTAGCAACAGACCCCGATTCGGATAGAATTGGTGTGGTTGCTAGACACAAATGTAAAGCTGTTTTACTTACTGGAAACGAAATGGCTTGCCTCTGTGCTTATCACATAGGTGAGGCTATGAAAAAAAGTGAAAAAAAACCAACAAACCCAGCTTTTGTTAAAACCATTGTGACAACTGAGCTCTTTAAAAAAATAGCCGAGAGTCATGGCGCTTCTTGTTTTAGTGTTTTAACGGGCTTTAAGTATATTGGTGAACTTATTCGTCACTGGGAGGTTAACAACTCTCACGAGTTTATTTTTGGCGCTGAGGAATCCTATGGTTATCTGTTTGGAACACATGCAAGGGACAAAGATGCTGTTATTCTAGCCGCTCTTATTTGCGAAATAGCTCTACAGGAGAAGCTGCGTAAAAAAACATTAATAGATCTGTTATATGAGGTTTACGAAAAATATGGTGTTTTTAGGGAGCTATTGACTTCACTTGTTTACCCAGACACAAAGGAAACCAAAGATAAAATAAAGAAAATGATGGGAGAAATTAGGAAAAACCCTCCAAAGGAATTTTTAAAGATTCCTGTAGTAAAAATGGAAGACTATGAATCTTCAAAAATCATTCATTTAGACAACGGTAATGAAGAGCCTCTTGATCTCCCAGAATCAAATGTCTTATTGTTCTGGCTCGAAGATAAAACTAAATTAGTTATCAGGCCATCAGGAACAGAACCAAAAGTGAAAATTTATGTTGGAGTGTGCGACGAAAATCCTAAAGATGTATCGGAAAGCGTCTCTTTGATGGATCAAAAACTCAAAAAATTAACAGAAGAAATGAACCAGCTTTTAAAGTAAGCTTGTTCTACGTGGAACGTTTTCTCAAATCTATGACTTCTTAACAAACGCGTATTCTTTTCCCTTAAACTCGTCGATATCTTTACGATAGTTTTGTATTTCAGAGACGAATTGGGCAAGCCTCAAGCTAAAGTGCGCTGGACTCATAGATTGAAAAGGATGTTTCCTTGCAAGCAGAACCTGGCCTTTCTGAAGGTCAACCAACAACCCTTTTTCTTCAAGCTCTTCGACATGTTGCAAAAAACTTTCTGAAAACCCCTGGTTAGACTGATACAAAAGAGAGAGAAGACAAAGAGTGTTTCCAGCATCAACAATCTCCACATCGCAGTCTATTCCGCTTGCCGAAACCGTAATTGATTTCTTTAAAATTAGGTCGTAAAATTGATTCTTTAAATAGTTTTGTATAGACATATGGCTCGCTTTATTATGAACTTCGTTAACTTATATTGTACCAGCTGATTTTAAAGAACGAATAAAGAACTTGAACTCAACAAACGCTCCAATCCACAGGGGAAAGCCCCTGCTTTTTCAAAAATTCGTTTGCCAATGAAAAGTGGCGACTACCAAGAAATCCACTGTAAGCTGAAAAGGGAGAGGGGTGTGTTGTTTTCAGTACTAAATGTTTCGAATTAGTCCCTGGGCCAAAAAAGTGTAAACACTTTTCTTGAGCAGACCTTCCCCAAAGTAGAAACACAATAGGCTGATCTAAGGCTGCTAACTTCTGAATAACGTGGTCAGTAAAAACCTCCCAGCCCCGTCCGTGGTGAGACTTGGCTTCTCCTCTCCTAACCGTTAGGGTTGCATTGAGAAGAAGAACCCCTTGCTGAGCCCAAGATAGAAGACAGCCGTGCGGGGGATTTTTAAGATGAAGATCATGCAAAAGCTCTTTAAAAATATTTTTTAAGGACGGAGGCGGGGGAACCCCCTGTGACACGCTAAAACTTAAACCGTGAGCCTGCCCAGGCCCGTGGTAGGGGTCCTGGCCCATTATAACCACCTTCACCTGGCTTAACGGGGTTTGAAAAAAAGAATTGAACACTAGGGATCTAGGGGGGAAAACCTCCTCTTTATTTATCTCCTCTGTAAGAAACTGTTCCAGTTTCTTAAAGTAGTCTTGATTAAACTCTGATCTGAAAAAATCCTGCCAATCGTTTAATAGAGGTATTTGATCGGTAAACATTGTCATATAATTAAATCCGCACAAATTAAGAGGTTCTCTGAAAAAAGTGATATGCTTTTATTGTAGAAGTCCCCACCAAAACCCCATTTAAAAAAGTGGATGTGAGCTCGCGTCCAAGGACTGGCAAGTCTAAAGCCCCTAAACAGGAAAAAAAAATGGAAGATAAAGTATTTACATGCCCAAGCTCGCATACAACTTTGTGCCCTTGGCGCTCTAGAAGCTCTTGCTCGTCCAGCGGCAAAGACTTATCCACTGGGGCACTCTTTATTCCGGCTTTGCAATAAGAGACATACCCACCAATAGAAACAGAACCCACAAGTACAAGTAGAGGAGGGGGAGAATAGAGACAGGTGGCGACACCAAGCAAAGAAGACAAGGCAAAAGCTCTATCAGGTTCATGTTGAAATATGAAACGTGAAAAATTATCACCCAAAACTTCAGACACAGATCGTGCGAGCGCCTCCAAAGCGTTTCTAGTAAATGCAGCACCCGCAGATGCAGCCTCTTCAATAAGCTGAATGCCTTCAGTGGTTCTTTGAAAAGAATTTGATTTTGCTATAGATTCCACAAATAAACCTGCACATAGAAAATAATAATAAAGCTAGGCCGGCCCCTAATTTTCAGGATGATTTTGTAGCACACTTACAAGTTTACATGAAGAGGTAAATTACAAGCATCTAGACCTAAAATAGCTTTATAATCAAAATTTAGTTAAATTAAAATCTTCATTCACACTATATATAGAGCCGAATAAAAACGAATCTCCCGAATTATTGTTTTATGAAAAATGTTTTCCTCATTCTGTCTTTAGTATCATCTTTTGTGTTTTCATCTTCGAAGGAAGAAAGAAAGGCGGTCGTTATCAAGCCTGTTGCAGATCTACTTGGACAACCCCACGTACACTCTCCAAAAAAGGGAATTTCCCTAGAAGAATACTACCATAAAATTCCCTTTAGCGGCACAAGTAACGCCTGCTGGAGACTCCACCAGGTTCTTTTTAACGAGGTGGTTACTGTTCTAGACGAGAAAGGAAGCGAAGTGAAAGTTAAGATTTCAAACTTTTACTACCTTCTTGATAACGAATCGTCTCCAAAGGATACTTACTGGACCTCAAAAGAAAATCTGCTTTTTTTAGACAAAGTTGTGCATAAAAAAATTGATATATCTCACTTTCCACCTCCGATTTCATACAAAGAAAAAAAACCCTCATCAGACCGAGAACAAAACGTGGTAACTCTGAAAAAACCCTTTTTTGACCCTTCCACCAAAACCACGTATTCAGTGGGCACTCGCTTTTTAGCCCACGCTGATCAAGACTTTAGGGGCTCTTTTGATAAAGGTTCTTTTGATGTCTACATCTTTGACCCCAAAACACAAGAACTCTTAGATACTCAAATTCCAAAGAGGTATTGTATAAGAAACTATCTGAACCATCCAGATGATCAAATCAAAAACTTTGTTTCAGTATTAAGATCCTGGGCCTACCAAAAAAAAGGATTCATTCCATACGTCTTAGGAGGCTTTAGCTGGACATTAAATTGCAACGAAGACGCCTATGAGGCTAAGATAGACCCAGAAAACAATCACCCATATTTTCATAGAAATACCTGGACTGAAAGTTCTAAAATTGGATTTGACTGTGTGGGCATTATTGGGAGAGCTGCACAAGTTTGTAACATCCCCTTTTTTTACAAAAACACACGAACTCTTCTCAAAGGCTTAAAGTGCCTCAAAAAAGGAGAAAAAATAAGAGAGGGAGACCTGCTTTGGTTTCCGGGCCATGTTATGGTTGTTTCGAACCTGAAAAAAAATCTTATTGTTGAAGCCAGGGGTTATGATCACGGCTCCGGTCGTGTAAGAGAAGTGCATATAAATAAAATTTTTGAAGAGGTTAACTCATTTGACGAATTGCTTAGTTTTTATCACAAAAAAAGACATCTTTCTCTTTTAGATAAAGAAGGAAAGGTGTTCACAACCTGTAAAAAATATGAAATTTTAAAGATAAACAGCGTCTGGAATCATCCGTAAACCGTTTTAGAACGCCCTCAAGCAACAATCAACGCGCGCCCCACAACATACTTATCAAATTCAAGCTAGTCGCCATCAGGAGCTTTAAAGTAGGCTTTTGAGACAACCCGCTCCCACTCTTAATAAGCTCTTTCTCCCTCTAGCCAAGGAAGCTTTCTGTTGACCGAAACGCTTTCTATCTTTAGAATCTTTATCTTCATATTTTCTACTTACTATCAATTTTGTCTGGGTGTAGCGCAGCTTGGTCAGCGCACTTGCATGGGGTGCAAGGGGTCGGAGGTTCAAATCCTCTCACCCAGATTCTTTTGTGGAAAGATTGTTGATAACCCTGTTCACATCCTGTTCATTTTATGAAGACAAAATTGTTCACAATCGTTTATGAATACATGTGTAACTTTTATAAACAGCATACAAACAAGTTATAAACATCCTTTGTGGAGAGTTGTACTAGGCAACTTACTAACATTTCCACAGGACCTGAAGAAGAAGAATATTACCTATATATATACTATATTATTAAGCAAGAGACCGTCATGCAGGAATTATTTGTACCAGAAGTATTTTTCGATTTAAACAATTATGCTCATAGCGAGCTTTTTGAAAGCGTTGAGCTTGTTTGGGACGCGTTAGTAAACATACCTAAACGACTTCAAAGCCTCAATCTCGGAATACTTCAAGGAAACATCTCTAAAGAAGCTCACCTGGTGAATCCTGAATTAATAAATATAGGCATAGGGACGGTTGTAGAGCCTGGCGCTTACATTAAAGGTCCATGTAGTATCGGTAGCTACTGTTCTATTCGTCATGGGGCTTATTTACGCGGTAACGTGATAACTGGAGATCATTGTATAATAGGACATGCAACTGAGGTTAAGAATTCAATTTTTTTGAACAACTCACAAGCTGCCCACTTTTCCTACGTTGGAGATTCTATTTTGGGAAACAAAGTGAACCTCGGAGCGGGAGTTAAGCTTGCAAACCTTCTTTTCAACAATCAATCTATAAAAATTTATCTGGAATCACAGGTCGCTGATACAGGACTTAGAAAGCTGGGAGCCATTATTGGCGACATGGCTCAGATTGGTTGCAACTCTGTTACAAACCCCGGAACGCTCATGGGGAAAAGGTCTTGCGTTTATCCTTCTGTGAATGTGGGTGGAATTATTCTTGAAGACCACTCTGTAAAAGTCGCTAATGAAACTATAACTTATCCCCAAAAAAACTATGCCCTACCTTGATACAGAAACTGTAAAACTTAAATCTCTATTATTTCAGTATCAAACTAGCGTCAACGAAATCATTGCCGCTGAAATAAAGGGAATCGGAGGAGACTCAAAGTTAAAAGAAGCGTGCCTGTATGCTCTTGTTGGAGATGGAAAAAGGTTCAGACCCTCTATCGTTCTGATTCTCTCTAATCTACTAGGCGGGAAGTATGATGTTGGCTTGTCGGCCCTCTCTGTTGAGCTTTTTCATACAGCATCCCTTATCGCAGATGATATGCCCTGTATGGATGACGACTCTATTCGAAGAAACAAGCCGGCTTTACATAAAGTATTTGGAACTGATGTAGCCCTTCTTTCTAGTTATGCTACACTTGGAGCTGGCTATGAATGCATTCTTAAGCAGCGGAAAAAACTAGCGGGAAAGCTTTGCGATATTGATGAAAGGTCGTTTATTGCTATTGGCTTTTTAGCTCGAAACAACAGTTTAGACGGGGCTCCTTTGGGCCAGTTTTTGGATCTTTATCCCCCTGAAATTACGGAAGAATCTCTTAAGGATGTTCTATATCGAAAAACGGTGATATTTTTTGAAACAGCTTTTATTTTCGGCTGGCTTTTCGGAGGGGGAGACTTAACTTTGCTAGAAAAGGTAAGGCAGGCGGGCTGTCACTTTGGAATGGCTTTTCAAATTTATGATGATTTTTGTGACTATGAAAAAGACCTGCAGGCTAGTAAAAAAATCAACTATCCCCTGGCCTTTGGAAAAGAGAGGGCAAGAACAGCTCTTGAGAAGGAATTAAAGCTTTGTCAAATTGGACTGACAGAGGTCGGCCTATACAAAGAAGAGTTCCAAGAGCTGCTCAAATTTTTAGACAGAAAAGTTCTAAACGGAGGCTAGCTCTTTCTTTTCTGCGGCAGTTATTATGCCAGCTTCTTCAAACACCCGTTTCTTAATCTCACTTCTGAGTTCTGGATTTTTTATTAGTTCCTGGCGTACGGATTCTTTTCCCTGTCCAAGCCTGTTTCCGTTGTAGCTGAACCAGGCGCCTTTTTTGTCTATTATTTCAAGTTCAACGCCCTTATCGATAAGCGTCCCCTCAAAAGAGATGCCCTCTTTGAAAATAATGTCGAATTCTGCAATTCTAAACGGAGGGGCCATTTTGTTTTTTACAACCTTAATCTTAACCTTGTTTCCAAAGTCAAGATTGTCAGATCCCTTTAAGCTTCCAATGCGGCGTATGTCTAGCCTGACAGAAGAGTAAAACTTTAAAGCCCTGCCGCCTGACGTCGTTTCAGGGTTTCCAAACATGACCCCAATTTTTTCACGGATTTGATTGATAAATATTGCAGCGGTATTGGACTTGGCAAGAGTTGCTGTTAGTTTTCTTAAGGCTTGGGACATCATTCGAGCCTGCAAGCCGACATGGGTGTCTCCAATTTCACCCTCTAGTTCGCTTTTGGGAACAAGGGCAGCAACAGAATCTATAACAATAACATCAACAGCTCCAGATCTAGCTAGCATTTCAGCAATATTAAGAGCATCCTCACCGCAGTCTGGCTGAGAAATAAGAAGGTCGTTCACATTAACCCCAATTTTTGCGGCATAAACAGGGTCTAAAGCGTGCTCTGCATCGATATAAGCCGCCAACCCGCCAGATTTTTGAGCATTCGCAACAATATGAGTTGCTAAAGTCGACTTTCCAGAAGACTCTGGGCCATAGATTTCAGTAACCCTTCCTCTTGGAACGCCGCCTATACCAAGAGCTAGGTCAAGAGAAATGGCTCCCGTTGAAATGACATCAAACGTCCTGGAGGATTGGTGTTTTCCCAATGTCATAATAGCCCCATCTCCAAACTGTTTTTCAATATGGGATATGGCAAGCTCTAAAGCTTTTTTCTTATTTGGATCGGTTGTTTCTGACATAAAGGTCCTCGCTGATAGGGTTATTTTTGAAACCGGATGATGCTATAGAGTTTATTATAATGCAAGGGAGAGCCTAAAGCATTTCTATTGAAAATTAAAACGCAGAAACTTATGTAATGAAGTAGAGAGCGGGAGTGCAAATGTTACTTAAGGTTGAAATAAATAGAAAAGGAGAAGAGTGCCCTTTCAAAAATGAAAAGATTGCCTTTGAATTAAACAGAGGTGAATGCTTTTGGCTAAAAGGTCCCTCGGGGGCCGGAAAAACCTCTATAGCCGGGGATCTTGCTAAGTTGGCTCCGCTTAGAGGTGCGGAAGTTAAGGTGGATTGGGGAGAGCCTTTGGCAGAAAACGAAAAGCCTATAGGCATTCTTTTTCAACAGGGGGTTATTGTTGACTCCCTAAACCTTAGAGAAAATATTATTTTAAGCTTAAAAGCAGCGAATAAAGACTGCTCTGAAGAAAAAGTTCAACATTTGCTTGAAAGCGTAGACCTTTCTGAAAATGACGGGCTTAAAATGCCCAATCACTTAAGTGGTGGAATGTTGAGAAGGGGAGCCCTTTCCTTAACCTTTGCACAAGAAAAAAAAGTTATTATCCTTGATGAACCTTTTGTTGGACTTGACCGCCAAACCTCTGAAGAGGTTATTCAGGTCATCCAGTCCCTCAAAGAGAAGGGCGTTTCCTTTTTACTGATTACGCATCAAATAGAACATTCAGATCAAATAGTGACTCCCGGGAAAGAGTTTGAGCTTGAGCCAACCCCACCTCCAGAAGTAAGTCATCTAAAAAAGAGGGTTTCGCGGTCTAACCTGTGGGCCAGAACTTGGATTAAAATTTTCGATTACCTTGGAATTTCAATACCCCTTATTATCTGCGCCTTCTTTGCTGCCGGGTTTGCAACAAGTATGCTTTTTGCTGAAATGCTAAAAGATACAGACATGAAAACGCTGATGGATCAATTTCAAGCGGAACACACGTCTCTACTGTTCAAGCTTTTTGGCCACGAAATAGAAAAAATAGCAGCGAGGTATTTACCGGGGATTCGGGAGAAAATTTATGCTCTAACGATGTCTCGAGGATTTGTAATTGAAATGGGGCCTCTTTTGACCGGCCTTCTTTTAGCTGGAAGAATAGGGGGGAGTTATTCTGGAGAAGTCGGAATGATGCAGGCAACAAACCAAAACAAGCTGCTTGAAACTTTAGGCCAAAGTCCCAGAGCTTGGACTCTTTGGCCGTCTGGAATCGCGGCGTTTATTGCCGCTCCTATACTAACGGGCATCGGAACTTATATCGCTCTACTGTCGGGTGGGTGGGTTAGCACTTGGGAGAAATATGCCTTGTTCCCCTCGATGAGCGCCTACTGGAAAGCAGTAAATCATAATACTTTTAATTATAGTGGTTTTTGGAATTATCCCCCGGTTGTAAACGTCTACAGAAGCTTGGGATTTATGGTTATTATATTATTGGTTGCTGAGGTGGCAGGACGAATCAAGCGCGACTTGCAACCCAGAGATGTTCCAAAAAGTATTACCTGGGCGGTCGTTTTTGCCAGCCTCTTTATTATTTTGTCTGATTGGATGTTTTCTCAAGTTTACCAAAGCTCTGGCCTTTAAAAAGCTAAAACCTTTTTAATCACATGGTCATGGGGTTCTTTTGGAAGATCTTTTTTAGACATCTGAACTTTAAAAATAAGGCCTAATGTTTGAATTCGAGGATTTTTATTTAAAAATCTGTCAAAAAAACCACCACCGTGGCCAAGCCTTGTGCCTTTTGAGTCAAACGAAAGAGCTGGAACCAGCACTAGCGATAATTCCAGTGGATGGACCTTGGCGCACCGAAGCGGGTTTGGCTCGAAAAGCCCCTCCTTGGTTTTCTCTAGATCCTGTTCTAGGTTTATAACTCTGTAGTAGCAAAGAGTTTCCTTTTCACACTTGGGTAGGGCTAGGCATTTCTGCTGAGCTAGAAAATGGTTAAAGGGATATAGGTCTATTTCGGTTGAAAGAGGAGAAAAAGAACCTATGAGGCTAGGGCTTGAAATTGTTTCAAAAAGGGTTTTGCGAGCGCGCTCTGAGGCTAAAGCTTTTTCATTTTTACTGAGATTTTTTATCTTTGCTCGGAAAAAGTGTCTCAAGGGAGTTTTATTCAACAGGTTTGCCTCCTTGATAAAGGACCCTCTTCGCTGGAAGGCCAGAGGAGTCAAAAAGAAAAGCCTCTCCTTCTCCCATAGAAATGGTTGAACAGGGGGTGGATAGGCCGTTTTTAAAATACTGTCCCTTTATTAAAAGATCATTTTCATATTCTTCTATAAGCATTAGGTTGCCGTTCTCATAGCGAGCTCTGAAAATGCCGTGCTTTTTATTATGGCTCATTTCTCTTTCTGATTCGAGCACTCCATTTGGATACCAGGTTTGAATAGAGCCGTGAATGACCCCATCTTTCCAGTTTATGGAAAGCTTGGGGTTTGAGCGGGGGTCATACAGAACCTCTTCACCCGTTTTTTTTCCATCAAACTGATTAAACTTGTGTGTGAGAGACCCTTTTGCGTTGTACGACAATACCTCGCCGTTTGGGATTCCGCCGCGGTATTCAATGCGCTGATAGAGGTCTCCGTCTTTCCATATTGCTTTGTGACCTGACCCCTCTTTAATTTGGGCGATCAACTTTCCCGTCATATTAAAATAGAGGCCAGAAACAAGCCTTCCTTCTACATATTTTTCATCTCCAGCAAGACGAGTTTTAGTCCAGTAGTAGATAGCGGCTCCATGTTTAACACCCTTGATATAATTGATTTTTTCAAGAACGTTTTCATGCTTGTCTAGTAAAAGGGTTGTTCCAGAAAGCAGTCCTTCTTTGTAGGGAAGTTTTTGTTTTATTTCTCCAGAGGGATAGTATAAAATACCCTCTCCCTCTAAGAGGCCGTTTTCATAGTTGAAAGCGGCTATAAGGTTGCCCTCTGAGTCAAAAGCTTCACTAAGACCCTGAAAAATCCAAGACAGGTTCCCGGCAGGATCTATTTGTGGAGAGCCTCCAATCACAGAGGCTTTTACTCGAATTTTTCCATTTGTACCCCACTCTTCATAGGCGCCACAAGCTTGGTTGTTTTTGCATTCAAGAAGTTGAAATAATTGGCCGGAGGAGTGGTAGGTTGTAATAATCGTTTTATTGTCACCCCCTCCATCGTAAACGCGGACAACTTTTTTATGGGGTTGGTGAAGAATGAAAGCCTCGCTTTCGAAAGGCTTTAGGCGGTCTTTTCCTGTGAGAGTTTGGGTTAGGCCTTTTTCAGTCGTTAAATGAACCTTTGAAAGGGTTGGGGCGTGGTTACAACAGGAGGAAGTAAGTAAAAGAAGGAGTGAAAAAAAAACAAACTTCAAAGCGGGAGGTCTCTCTTTAAAAATTCAAAATCAAGAAGATAGAAATTATCACCTATAGAGTGGTTTTTTTTCAAAGAGAAGTCTGTAATAATAAGAAGAGGCGGATTGCTTTTAGAAAAGGGGTCGGTTCCTTCAATTTTATACAAAATCCTCCTTATTTCTTGTTGGTCCACAACAATTTTATTTGCTAAAGCTTCTGTTTTTTCAGTTACAAAGGAATTTTTTTCACCCTGTTTTTCAACTATTTGAATAGGTTGGCTTGAAAGTAGAAGAGGAGTGGACTCAAGCTCTTTATGAAGATAGCTTGGATCCGTGTTTAAAGCGTTTGTCTTAAGAATTTCATTTTTATATTTTAACTTCGATAGGTGTATTAGTTTGCTCTCTACGAAGAGAAGCTTTTTTTCAATCCTTTTGAGTCGCTTAAGAGAGGTGTATGACCACATGTCTAGAAAAAAAACAGGTAGAATCAAGAAGGTGCAAAATAATGAAATTATTTTATTTCGTGTGAACATGGCAAAACCTGTACGTGGGCTGGAAAGTTTTTTAAGTAAAATGTGGCACTGTAGAGAGAGTTGCTAAAGGTCCAATTCTTTTTTTTCTTTTGATCTACAAAGGTTTGATCTTCTAGAAGACAGGCTTGTAGTTGTCTGGCTATTTCGGGAGAATTTACATTGAAGGAGATCGAAACCTTTACTAGATAGGGTGTTTTTACTTTCTTTCCTCCGGGCTTAGAAATGATCTTGTAGTCGAAGTTTTCTATAAAAAACGGCTTGGAATGAGAGTCTAGTTTTAATTTGTCATAAACAGTCTTTAACCAACTAAGTGTTTCTGAAACAAGTAGAGTGTTGGGTTTTAGAGGATAAGGAGGGGTGCTTTTCTGAAGAGATCTTAGAGTTGACTCCAGTTGGTTTAGTGATGACTCGCTCTCTAAATCCAAGAAAGAGGGGAGGTTTTGATTTGTCAAAAGGTCATTTTTTAAAAGCCTTGTGTAAATGGATGCTATTTTATGTTTTTTTTGTTTAACAAAGATTGCTCCAGAAAGGGAATGAGATACGATAAGGCCTAAAATTAGGGTGAGCGAAAAAAGAGCTTTGACTTTATAAAGCCGCCACGCGGAACCTAACTTGTCCTCTAGAGGCGAAAAGTTAAAGTAATTATGATTTGTTTTTAACAGCGAGAGGGCGGCTCCCACCTCCAGTAGCCACTTATTAGGTATGCCCTCGAGTTGAACTTGATTAAGTTTGAAGGGTGTTTTTTTACTAAGGGCACTTATGAACCTATCTTTCAAGGGCGAGTTGCCCAAGGTATTTAGTTCATTTGAAATTTCTTTATACCGTTGTTTGAGTGAATATAAAAATTGAAGAAGCTCTTCTTCTCGTTGAACTGAGTCACAGGGAAGATGAAAGTTTTCAATAGGGTTGCCGTTTTTAATAAGAACCATTTCTGTCTGTTTTTCTGAAAAGGAGATCCAAACCTCTAAAGGAGAGCGGAGCTGTGAGACTTTATAGAGCGCAGAAATAGAACGAACTTGGGGGCTTACAACATCAAAGCTCAAGTTTGATTTGTTTAAAGCATCCTCTATTGATTGTAGATTCTCTTGCTTAATAGCATAATAAGAGAGGAGGTTTGGCTTGATGGGCCAAGATTTAAATTTAATATTTGAACTCAAAAGGTTCGCTTCAAGCTTGTTTTTTAAAAATGCAATTAAGTGAGTTCTTTTTTTTATTTGATGGGAAAGAGAGGCTAAATCGCCGGTGCCCAAGGGTAGAAGCGCGCACGACGGATGCTTGTTTAGCAGCATTTTAAGTGAATGTAAATCCGTTTTACAATCCAATAAGGCAGATCCCGTGTCCAAAAGAGAGATTTTGTTTTTAGATTTTGAGATCAATGCATACTTTATAGTATACTTATCTATAGTAAGACCAATTGCTTTATAGTTTGAAAAATATGATGTCATGAGGTCATTTTAGTCATAAGAGGGCTTTGATTCAAAAGTAATTTATAAATATGGTAAACCTTTCAAGCGCTATTCACTTGATATTTAGCGGCTATACACTTCTTCTTTTTGCTCGAATTATGGGCTCGTGGTTTCCGAACGTTCAAAAGGCCTCGTTTATGAGGTTTGTTCATTTTTATACGGAGCCGTATTTAAAGTTTTTTAAGCGCTTTGTTCCACCAATTGGAGTTCTAGACCTTAGTCCGCTCCTTGCTTTCTTTGCTCTAAGAATTCTCGAGCGATTCATTCTGAGGCTCTTTTTTTAATTCCATGGTTCCTATTACGATCGGCAAAAAAAAATTTAAGAGTAATGTCTTTTACGCTCCCCTTGCCGGCTGCTCTGACTTTCCTTATAGAGAGATGGCTAGAGAGTATGCTCCGCCAGGGTTGGTTTTTTGTGAAATGGTGAAGATGGAAGCTTTGGCTCGCTCTGATAAAAACTCTTTTAGACTCTTGGATTATACACCTAATATGCACCCCATTGCTGCGCAGCTTTGCGGTAGCAGTCTTAAGTTAGTCGGTAGGTGTGCTAAAATTCTAGAGGACCTAGGCTTTGATTTGATTGATCTGAATTGTGGCTGTCCTGTAGACAAGGTTACAAAGGATGGAAGCGGTTCGGGCCTTTTAAAGGAGCCAAATAAAGTTGGAGACCTAATTGCTGAAATGGTAGCCGCGGTAAATATTCCTGTAACGGTTAAAATACGAGTTGGCTGGGATCACGACACTATCGTAGCCCCTTTAATAACTGAAATAGCTGAAAAAGCTGGAGCTGGAGCTATTTTTATTCATGGAAGAACTCGAGTGCAGGCATATAAAGGTGATGCGAATTGGGACTATATAAAAGAGTGTAAAAATTTAGCCAAATCTATCAAAGTTTTTGGAAACGGAGACGTGTTTTCTGCTCAAAGCGCTCTAGACCTTTTAAGTCATACAGGAGCTGATGGAGTGCTCGTTTCACGAGGAACTTTTGGCCAACCCTGGATTGCTGAAGATATATATAGATTACAGGGGGGATTAGAACCTCTTGATAGGGGCGATGAATTTTGCCGGCTAGCCCTTATCAAGCATTTTAATATTATTAGGCGCTATGCTCCAGAAAAAAAAGCTATTCTTGATATGCGGAGAGTTGGGTGCTGGTACTTTAAAAGAGGAGAGCTTGCAAAAGAGTTTAGACAAAAAATTAGCCGTGTCAAAAGTTTAGGAGAAGTCGAAGCTATTTTGGCCTCTCTTGGCTCCCCAGTTTCTTAAGTTTAATAATGCTTAATTTTATCATTGGTTTTTTTTAAAAAATCTCTTCAAACTCAACTATTTAAGTGGGCGACTCTCTACATATACGAGAATACAACTGCTCCTGTGATCACCACGTGCACGGGGACCACATACGCAGCTTTAAACACTTACAGGCCGCTGGGATAACGCTCTGAAAAGCTTGCGGAGCTACTACAAATCTTGGCGATGAAACAAGAATCCTTCGTCTTTATGAGAGGGGGGCCAACAATGCTTGAACTAATCAAGCTTTTTTCCTATGACTAAGATTATAGAGTCACATCGTTATGGGAGGCTTTCGTGGAAACAATTCATATTATTGTGAAAGGAAATGTCCAGGGGGTGGGTTATAGAGCTACAGTGGAATACTATGCCAAAAAATTAAACATCAAAGGTTCAGTAAAAAATTTAGAAAACGGGTCTGTTGAGATTTATGCGCAGTCTGACAAACTTGCTGTAGATCAATTTATTGAGTCTATTCAAAAAGGAAAGGGGCTGGCTCAAGTGAAGCATGTTTCAACAGAGACCTGTCAGGTTCAAAAGGAGTATCAATCTTTTGAGATTCTTTTTTAAAATATAGCCCTAAGCTCTTTTTGAACGCGTTTTTTTCTTTAGCTTACTATTCTTCTTGGATTGAATAAGGTCCTTGGCTGACCCGCCCTCTCCAGCTCTAATGATTTCCTTTTTACAGGCTGCGGATTCACTTTTTATCATATCCAAAAGTTTCCAGTCTTCTTCAGAAAAGTTAGAAGGATTTAAGAGATAATGGTCTAAGTCTTCTTGTGAAAGAGTCTCCCCTGAATCTGTTTGGAAAATAGTATCAGCTTGATTCTGTATGGTAACAATTTCACTTTGTACAAGCGCCATTAGATCAGCTAGATCTACATTATTCTTTTTATGATCTCTTATTTCATTTTTTAAAGATCTAATTTTATCGATAGACTGTAAAATAAATTTTTCTTTTTCCGGGTCCTTCATAACAACTCCAAAATTGTTCTAATTTTATCGTTATCAAAAAAATAATAATTTGACAAGTTCAGCCTTTCTCATTTGATATTAAATAGCTTGAGGAGTATATTCTATGAGGATAGACCCTGAAAGGAGAAAAGAGAGAGGAAGATGAGTTACTTAGATGAGATGAGCCTTCAACTGGAAAATCAAAACTTTCCAAGGTTTTTACAGTTATGGGAAGAATATAAATCTAACAATGAGATTTCAGCGTCAGAAACCATTAAAATACTGGAAAATGTGAAATTTTCTGAATATGCCCAGGTCTTTGGTCAGTACTCTGAAGAAACCCTTTCCTTTTTGGATAAGCTTGACGATCCTTCTTTAAAACCGGATTTACTACGTCTCATTATTGACCTTCAAACCTCGCAAAGTGAACTCCTTGCTCAAGAAGCGCTTAAGTATCTTACTGAAACTTATTCAAGTGATCCTTTATTTAAAGAAAAAATCCGACTGGTTGGCTTGCGCTCTGGAGAGCATTTTCAGGGAGCTATTCGAAACTTCGAGCTTCTCAATCATATGGAAAAAGGAAAATTTATTTTTCATACCGGAGGATGGGGAGCGGGTGAAATTTTAGATATTTCTCTTATAAGGGAACAGCTTTCAATTGAGTTTGAAAATATCATAGGAGCTAGGGAGCTTTCGTTTAAAAATGCGTTTAAAAACTTGGAGCCCCTGCCATCAGAACACTTCCTCGCAATGAGGTATGGCGATCCTGATTTGCTTGAGGCAAATGCCAAGAAAGACCCTCTTGAGGTGTTTAAACTACTTCTTTCAGATCTAGGGCCTTTAAATGCCCAAGAAGTTAAAGAAGAAATGTTTGAGCTTGTAATTCCTGCAGAAGATTGGGTTAAATGGTGGCAAACTGCGCGTTCAAAAGCTAAAAAAGATCCTAAGGTGCAAATTCCTAAAAGCTCTAAACAACCTTTTGTTCTTTTGGACAAGGAGGTCTCTTTTTCTGATGACTTCAAAAAACTTTTAGAGAAGGACCTTCCTGTTGAGAATCTTTTGGTTGACTCTTTTAACTTTTTGAAGCAGCACTCTGAAGTTTTAAAAGATTCTGAAATTAAGACACTGTACAGAGAAAAACTTTTGGAGAATTTATCTACCCTTGAAGAAGGACAGGAGCTTTTAAAAATTGAGCTCTACCTCTTTTTAGAAGAGTTTTTCCAGGACAACTTGGACAACGCTTTATTAAAAGTTATTCAAGAAGCTAATGATATTTCCTTTTTAGTAAAATCTATAGGACTTTCACCATTGAAAAAGAAGTTTTTGATGATGGTAAGGAAGCACCGAGAAGATTGGGATGATATATTTTCTAACCTCTTTTTCAGTGTAAACCAACACTTTTTAAGAGAGTATATTTTAAAAGAATTAATGAATTCTAAAAACAGGGACGTTCTCGAGGCAACTATTCAAAAGCTTCTTGATCATCCAGTTACATTTCCTGAGTGCTTTACGTGGTACTTTCAGAAGATTCAAACGAAGCCAGAATACCCTTTTTCGGATAAGGCTGGGAAAGAGCTTTTCTTTGAAGCTCTATTTATTCTGCTCTACCATATTGAAAACTCTCCAGAGCAGCAAGAGCTTACCAAGAAGGTGCACACATTAATTATTAGTGATAATTTCCAGCTTTTTAGAGACAATATTGCTAAAGTGTCTATTGAATTTGTAAGAGAGATCCTACTCTTGGTTTCTAAGTGCCAACTGTTTAGTAGCCACGATCTTAAAGTGTTTTTATCTCTTGCTAAAGTAGTACATCCCAATCTAGAACCTGGAGTCTCTTCTGAAAACCAAACTGACGAGCTCTATATTTGGACAACTCAAGAGGGCTACATGAAAACACAAGAGCGCATCAAAAAAATTGCTACAGTAGATACCGTCGAGAATGCTAAAGAAATTGAAGTAGCTCGTGCCTATGGAGACTTGAGAGAAAACGCAGAGTATAAGTTTGCTCAAGAGCGCAGGGCAAGGCTGCAAGGTGAAATGAAGCTTTTATCAACCCAGATAAACCAAGCAAGAATAATTTCCCCAGAAGATATAGACACAAAGAAAGTGAGCGTTGGGACTATCGTCTCTCTTGTAAGCGCCCAAGGTGATAGACTTAGCTATACAATACTAGGCCCTTGGGATGCTGATCCCGATAAGGGAATCCTCTCTTTTCAGTCACAGCTTGCAAAATCGATGATTGGACAAAAAGTAAATGATACATTCGATTTTAAAGCTGATACTTACACTGTAAAAGAAATTAAGAGTTACTTGGGAAGCGCTTGATTTACTATATTGATGGGTATAACTATCTTTTTAGTGAGTGCGAAAAAGATAGCTCCCTTTCTATGAATCGAGAACAGGGCTTAAAGCGTTTGTATGAAAGTTTTGAGCCATATAACTTAAATGTGGTTATTGTTTTTGACGCCTATAGGACTCTTGATGAAGTCTCTCGAATAAATTATAAAAAAACAGAAGTTGTCTTTACTTCTTTTCAACAAAAAGCAGATGATTATATCATTGATGCTGTTTCTCGATCTCCTAACCCTAGCCAACTTGTAGCAGTTACTAACGATGCTTTTCTAGCAAAGGAAGTCCAATTCTTAGGCGGAAAAACTTTGAGTCTGAAAAGTTTTTTTTTATTTCTAAACAAAAAAGAAAAGCGTCTAAAGAGGGATGAAAAAAAAAATCCTTGTGTTTCCATAGATGAGGAGTTGTATAGAACTATTTTTGAAGAGCGTTTCAAAGATAATAATAATTAATTCTCTTTAAGACTGTTCAAAAAAAGATTATTTGCTTTATAAGCCGAAAGTTACCTAAAACTTAACTTGAGATACTTAACATGAAAAGCAATCTTTGGAAGATATCTTTTGCTACACTTCTCGCTGTTATAACGACCTCAACGACACTTGCTGCAAAGGAAGGTGACGACCTTATGAGCGACACATCCGATGTATTGTCAATTGAAAAGCTTTACGATGTTAAAGATCTATCCAGTGTCATTGAAGATTCTACAGAATTAAATACCTTGGAGAGTAAGAATTATAACTCAGAATCTGCCTCTCGCTCGTCAAATAGATATAGTAAGAAGTATCTTAAAAAAGAAGCTCAAAGTCAAAGAAAGTCATGGATCCCCCATATTGAGGAGCATGACTATGTAAGCGATTCCTCTAGTCTATTTTTTAGAACGGATATAGGACTCGGTTTGCTTTACTTTAAACAAGTTAGTAATTTTTTATCGGGAGCCCCAGCTCGTGAATTTAGTCTTCATGCATCAAATGGTATTATTAAAGGCGGCCTGATGTATAACAGAACTCCTCTTTATGAGTTCATACTGGGATATCGCTTTCTTAATTATTTACAGGCTGCTTTTTCTTTTGTGCATCAGGGTAATGTCACAATTCAAACAAATCCAAGCTTTGCAAACTATCCAGAAAGAGCTTCAGTGGGTTTTTATCAGTTAACTTCTAACTTAGACTTAAACGCTATATTACTTAAACTTTATGTCACTTCACCGTGGACCCTTTATTGCAAAAGCACCATGACAAACTTATACTTGGGAACAGGAATTGGACCCGGGTGGCAAAGTTGGGTTTCCAATACTCTGAATGTAGCCAACAATCAAGATAATACATATAGATCTGTTTTATTTCCCCTTAAGCAAAAAATTTCAGCAAATTTAGTTTGGATGTCTGACCTTGGTTTTAAAGTTCAAGGGGTTCAGCCCATACCTCCTTTTTCACTTTTGTTTGGATGTAAATTCAATCTATGGGGACAGGCTCGTAATATTGGAAAACTGACACAGCAAAGTAGTTCAAAGTTTGCTCTTTCCAAGCCATTTACAATAAAAACTATTTATCAGTGGTCTCCTTACATTGGATTTCAATGGAATTTTTCTAATGTACAAAATCTTATACAGCAGAGAACACGCTACAGCAATGTGTCTAAGCTCTCTACGCAGTTTAATGTCGGCGCTGGTTTTCTATACTTTAGAAAACTTAGAGGAAATCTTATTGGCAAACCTAACCAAAATGGTGACAATGATGGATGGCAGTCAGCTCCAGCCAAGGGAAAAATTTCATATAACAGAACTCCGTTATTTGAATTTCTTATTCAGCAGCAATTGAATCCATTTTTTAAAACGGCTTTGTCGTTTCAAACTCAAGGTGGAATATCTGTTTCTACAAATCCTACGACAACAAACGCCTCTTCAAGCTTTGTAGCAGATACGGCTCGTTTAGTATCTTATTTAAATTTGAACTCCATGCAGTTAAAGATTTTTTATCAACAAGCGATTAATGAAGGCTGTAATTTTGCAGATTTTTTCCCCTTCTTAGGTTTCGGGGTTGGGGCTGGTTGGCAGACTTGGACCAGGACTTATGCTCAAAGATCTGGCTATAGGGGAAATACACTGGAAGGTGGTTTTCAACCTCTAAAACAAAAAGTATCAGCAAATATTCTAATTGGATTAGATGCTGGTCTACAAGCGACTCGCACGGCTTCAAATGGCTTCTTTTCTGCTATAATTGGATGTCGGTATAACTATTGGGGACAGGCTCGCAATATTGGTAAACAAAGTCAGCAAGGAGGGAGAGGTCCTTGGAGTATGGGCCTAGAGGAACCTTTTCGAATTAAAAAGATTTATCAATGGTCTCCCTACCTAGGGGTTCAGTGGAATTTCATAGATTCTCATTTCTCTAAAAAACCGCTCTTTATATCAGGGAAATCTCCAGCTTCTTGGAAACCTTTCTTTGGTGATATTGTTGAAATACAAAAAGCACAGGCTTTTTTCACTCAGTTCAATATGGGAATTGGTTTCTTATACTTTATGAAAGTGCAAGGTAATCTTGCCGGATACCCACAGTATGAAACGAAACTAGCTCGAGATGTAAAGATTAAAGGAAGATTAAGTTATAACAGAACGCCTCTGTTTGACTACCAGTTTGGTTACCGCTTTTGTAATTGGTTAAAAGCTGCTTTATCTTATCAACATCAAGGTAATGTAACAGTGCAAACAGATGTTCTTCCTAACGCTATAGAGGATGATACTTGGACGAACCAATTCACTCAACTTGCTGCAGATCTGACTCTAGATGCCCTTTTTTTAAAGGGCTATCTTGAATGTCCTAAAGCGTTGATTTGGAAGAACTGTGCAACCGTAGCCTATTTGGGAATGGGAGTTGGCCCTTGCTGGCAAACGTGGAAGCGAGGGGTTCTTGTTCAACCTGTGGCGATAGAGAACTATTTTAATACTGTAGTAACCTCTTTGAGACAAAAAACGTCTGCAAACTTTGGCTTAATATTTGATTTAGGGTTTAGGACACAATCAGCGTGTTTGAATACAGGATTTTCAATGACCTGTGGATTGAAGCTAAACCTTTGGGGGCAAGCTCGTAATTTGGGTAACTTTAATGACCAGTTGAATCCTCGATTTGGTCTCAAGCATCCATTTCGCATCAAGCAAGTTTATCAATGGGCCCCTTATTTAGGAGTTCAGTGGAACTTCTAGTTAAAGGCTAAAGCACAAAATATTTATTGTTTTTATGTTTAAAAAAAATATTTATTCATATATCAGCTATAGGAAATAATTGTTTCACTGGCTGATATATGAATCGTACTTTTGTGCTCTTTTTATTTATATTTTCGCTTCCCTTAACATTTTTGTGTGCGGAAAAGGATTTAAATGAATGTTTTCAAGTTCTCGAAAATAATATTCAAGTTGAACTTCTTAATATAGAGGTTCCCCTCGAAGATCTAGAAGCTTCTTCTTATTCGGAATATGCCAAGCAGCAGAAAGCAAAAAGTTACTATTCACCAAGAAAGCAGAGGAGAAAAGATCTTTCTGTAAGAAACTCTTGGGTGCCTCACTTTGAGGATGGGAATAGCGGTGAATCTCCAAGTGGAGTCTATTTTCGCACAGATTTAGGCCTAGGCTTACTATATTTTAGTGGAATTAAAGGCAATCTAGGGCTGATTCCCGGCGAAATTTTTAACGTTTATTCATCTCCTGGAGCTGCCCCTTTAAGGTACAGGCTAATGTATAATAGATCCGTTCTTTACGAGTCTATTTTAGGGTATCGGTTTTTAAACTATTTTAGAGCTGGAATAGGGTACTTGCACCAAAGTAATGTTACTATTCAGACAAAGCTTTGTCCTACAACAGTCTTATCTCCTCCCAATCTTGGGGAATATCAAATGACTGCTAATCTAGCATTAGATGCCCTACTCTTAAAATTTTATGGCGAGCTTCCTTGGCCTTTATTCATGAAAAATATGATGTCGACCTTCTATTTAGGATTAGGTTTGGGTGGCGGATGGCAAAGTTGGACAGATATACAAGTGAAAAAGATAGAATACATAAATAATTATGGTTCTATTGTTCAACCTATGAGACAGAAAATCTCTGCTAACGTTGTATTTTCTGCTGATTCAGGTTTAAATATTCGAGGGACAGCTTTTAACCCCTCATTTTCACTTTTGTTAGGCTGTAAATTTAATATTTGGGGTCAGGCACTTCAAATAGGTAAACTTTCAAACCAAGGTGCCAGTAAAGTAGGGATGATAGAGCCCTTCAGAATAAAAACGGTATATCAGTGGGCTCCTTATCTTTCAGCTCAGTGGAACTTTCCAAATGAACCCCAAGCGATTAAAAAATATATTGAACGCGATCCGACTTCATCACTGCTGACTCAACTTAATGTTGGACCTGGTTTTTTGTATTTCAAAAATATTCGAGGGAATTTAATTGGAAAGCCAAACCAAAATGGAAGCTCTAACTATGCTTGGCAAACAGCGAGAGTTACCTCCAATGTGACTTATAACCGAACACCTTTACTTGAATATTTAATTCTACATCGAGTTGGAGAATGTTTTCAGTTAGGGGTTTCATATCAAAACCAAGCTAATATTTCGTTTCAAACAGAAACCGTTTCAACGGATTCATCATCATCTTTTATTGCAGACACCACCCAATTAACTAGTTATCTAAATTTAAATTCTTTATCGACTAAATTTTATATTAAGTTTCCCTTTTTCAATTCATATATTCCTTTTTCTACTAAGAAAATAGCTCCAAGCATTATACCCTATATTGCTTTAGGTTTTGGAAAAGGATGGCAAACATGGAATCGCATATTTGTATATCACAATGGCGCTGATCTTGAATTACAAACTGTCTATGGAGGCGGGCAACCTATTAAACAAAAAATTTCGGCTAACGTTGTTGTAAATTTAGATGTTGGCTTGCAAGTGTTAGATAAAAATCCTAGTCGATTTTTTTCAGTCGTTGCAGGAGCCAAATATAACTATTGGGGACAGGCACGTAACATAGGGAAACTAAGCCAGCAAGGTAGTTATCCTGTAGGTCTAAATGCTCCCTTTACCATTAAGAAAGTATATCAATGGGCTCCTTATTTAGGTGTGCAATGGAACTTCCCTTCTAGAGGGGTTGGTCGTAAAGGTATATATGTGGGTCAGAGAAGTCCTAATACCTGGAAGCCATACTTAGTATCCATTGATCTTATCCAAAAAAACAGATCTCTTTTGACTCAGTTAAATATTGGACTGGGTTTTTTATATTTTAGTGGGCTTCAAGGTAATTTAATGCCGACTCCTTCTTGTGATTTAGAGCTTGCAAGAGATGTGCCGATTCGAGGGAAATTAGCCTATAATAGAACGCCATTATTTGAATATATTCTGGGGTATCGTTTAAACAAATGTTTTAAATTGGGATTGTCTTTTCAGCATCAAAGTAATGTAACTGTTCAAACTCGGATACTAAATAATTTTGCTAATCAATCAGAGTCAGGTGAAACATGGGCAAGCGCTTATAGTCAATTTACTTCTGATTTAACTTTAGACGCTCTTATGGCTAAGTTTTACTTTGAATATCCAAAAGTTGTTATATTCAAAAACTACGCTTACTCTCCTTATTTAGCTGTTGCAGTTGGGCCTACTTGGCAAACTTGGAAAAGATCCGAGATGGATCAATATGCAACTTATGATTCCATCTATACTGCGACACAATATTCATTGAGATTAAAGGTGGCGGCTAGTTGTGGAGTCATGGGTGATTTTGGTTTTCGATTGCAGGTACCTAGTGTGAACTCAGGCTTTTCAACTCTTGTTGGCCTGAAATTTAATTTTTGGGGGCAAGCGCGTAATTTAGGTCTATTTAAGGATCAATTAACTCCAAGATTTGGACTAAGTCACCCCGTTCGAATAAAAGCTGTTTATCAATGGGCTCCTTATTTAGGAGTGCAGTGGAACTTCTAATAAATAAGAGCTTGTTTTTCGAATTTTATTTTAAAATATTTCTTTACTTGATATAGATTGTTTTCTTTGTTTCTTTACAGTGCGGTATTATGAAATTCACTTTTAATAAGCTTTGTCTAACAGTTACTTGTCTATTACTTTTTTTTTGCGCCCTACCTCTATTTAGCGAATCCAATTTAAGAGAAGAAGAAACAAATGACTCTTTAGAAAACCTAGTTGATTATCATCTTTTTAATGACTTAGAAGCAGCTACCTACTCTGATATGACGAGTCAGCAAAAAAGCTCAAACTATTACTCAGAAAAAAGAGCTAAGAAACGTGAAGAATCTCAGAAAGGTTATTGGAAGCCCACCATAGCGGGTGAAAATAGAATTCAACCTGACCCAAGTTTATTTTTTCAAACCAATATTGGAATAGGTTTTCTTTATTTTACTGGTGTGCGTGGAAATTTACTCCCCAATCCTAATATTTTTTCAAGTGACTTTGTCAACGCTCCTTTGAAACGTAAGTTAATTTATAACAGAACACCTCTTTATGAATATTTATTAGGCTATCGAATTGCTAAATTTCTTAAAGTAGCTCTTGCTTATACTCATCAATCAAATGTAACAGTCCAATCAAAACTAGAAAACGCTTTTAGCCCAAGTAGCAGTAATAATGTATTTCAATTTTCCTCTGATCTTGCTTTAGATGCAATCTACGCAAAAGTTTTTTATGAGTTTCCATGGCCTATTCTTATGAAAAATACCATGTCTAATTTTTACTTTAGTGGAGGTGTTGGACCCGGTTGGCAAACATGGTCAAATATTAATAGTTTAGGAATGATAGAGTCTTCTTATTTTTCAGCAGGTCTTTCATTAAGACAACAAATTGCTACAAAAATATTTTGGATGTTTGATGCTGGGGTAAGAGTGCAGGGAGCCCGCCCTACAAGTTGTTTTTCTGTAGTTTTAGGCTGTAAGTTTAATTACTGGGGGCGATCTGGTAATATTGGTAAAGTCTCCAGTCAAGGAAGCATGCCAATTGGGCTTAAAGATCCTCTTATTATCAAAAGCCTTTTTCAGTGGTCTCCTTACTTTGGTGTGCAGTGGAACTTCCCGGAGTTTTTATACTTACATAAGCGAGAAATCACCAAAGGCAAGTTAACTCCTATGTTAACACAGTTTAATGTTGGAGCGGGATTTCTTTACTTTAAAGAAGTGCGTGGAAATTTGCTGGTAGATCCAAAAAGTAATACCCAATCTTTAGACCTTTGGATAAATGCTCCCATAAAAAAATCTCTGACCTACAATCGAACACCGCTGTTTGAATACACTCTACAGCATCGCTTTAACCATTTTGTGCAGCTAGGAGTTTCTTATCAAAATCAAGGTGGAGTTGTTATACAAACAAAACCAGTTACAGAGAATTCCCCTCGTTATACATCTGATTTTAGCCAGTTTACTGCCAATTTGAATCTTAATGCTATTTTATTAAAAGGGTATGTATCGCCTGTCATCGTAAATATTAAGAAAAATTACTCTATTTCGCCCTTTGTAGGATTTGGAGTCGGTCCAGGATGGCAAAGTTGGACGCGAATGAATGTAAACCGAACTGTTAATATAGTAGAAGGGGTTGGATTCGGACCATATCAGGTTCTAAACCAAAAGATCATTGCTAATCTTGTGATTAATTGTGATGCTGGGTTTAGATTTTCCTCGAGTAACCCTAACTACAGATTTGCTGTCATTTCTGGTTGTAAATATAACTTTTGGGGTCAAACACGTAACTTAGGCTTATTATCACAACAGGCGAGCAACCGCTTAGGGCTTTATCAGCCAGTAAGAATAAAATCTATTTACCAGTGGGCCCCTTATCTTGGAGTTCAGTGGACTTTTCCCAATAATTATTTTTTCACAAAAAAATATTATTTGGAAGGAAGGGCTCCCGACAGCTGGAAGCCATTTTTTATAAATATTAACTCTCTACAAAAAAATAAAAGTTTGTTTACTCAATTTTCTACAGGAGTTGGTATTTTATATTTTGCTGGCTTAAGGGGAAATCTAGCTTTAGATCCTTTTCCGTCATACAGATCTATTTCAACAAGTTCCCCTATTAAAGGGAGGCTCTCTTACAGTAGAACACCTCTATTTGAATATAGTATGGGGTATAGGCTTTGCTCGTGGTTTAAGGGCTCTGTTTCCTACCAGCACCAAGGAAATTTAGCTGTTGAAACACCCTTTACAGGAATTGGGAGTAGCGCTGGTGGATTGGTTGTTCGGTCTCAACTAGCAGCGGATTTAATTTTAGATGCCCTTATGGCTAAAATGTGTTTTGAAATGCCGAGACCTTTTGTTTGGAGAAATTTAGTTTACTCTCCTTACCTTGCTTTAGCAGGAGGACCCACTTGGCAAACATGGAAGAGAATTGATGTTACAGGAGAATTTAATACGAGTAATATAGTGCCAGATTCTTCCTTGTATCTTTCATTCACAAAGCCTATTAGGCAGAAAATAATTGCGAATATGGGTTTTATGTTTGATATGGGTCTTAGAATTCAAACACCTTATCCAAATACGGGCTTCTCAGTGATTCTAGGGCTTAAGTTTAACTTGTGGGGACAAGCTCGAAATATAGGAAAAATATCACAATCACTTGCCCCAAGATCCGGACTTGTTCAGCCTCTTATTGTGAAGTCTGTCTATCAGTGGGCTCCTCATCTAGGGGTGCAGTGGAACTTTTAAGCCAGGTAGCTAGCTCCTTGGCTCCATAGGAAATGATAGCATCCGCCCCGGCTCTTTTGATGCTTAATAAGGTTTCAAAGAGAGTGTGTTCAAAATCTAACCACCCTCTTTGGGCAGCGGCTTTAATCATAGCGTATTCTCCACTCACATGATAGGCTACAACTGGCAAGTTGGAGTTAGAGCGAATTTTTTGAATAATATCTAGATAAATAGAAGCCGGTTTAATCATCAAAAAATCAGCCCCTTCTTCTTCATCTAATTTAGCTTCTATAAGAGCTTCCCTAGAGTTGGCAGGATTCATTTGATACGATTTTTTATTGCCAAAAGTTGGGGCTGATTGAAGGGCAGACCTAAAGGGCTTGTAAAAAGCAGATGCATATTTGGCTGTGTATGACATAATACTTACATACTCAAATCTATTTTTATCTAAAGCTTCTCTAATAGCTTTTACACGCCCGTCCATCATATCTGAGGGGGCCACTATATCCGCTCCTGCCTCTGCCTGTAAACACGCCATCTCTGTCAAAATTTGGACTGTTTCATCATTGAGAACACAGCCCGAATCAGAGATAACTCCATCGTGCCCATGAGAAGTATAGGGGTCTAGTGCGATATCAGTAATAATGGTGAGCTGTGGGAAAGCTTTTTTTAAAGTATAAACAGCTTTATAAAAAAAGCTTTTAGGGTTGATGGCATAAGACCCTAGAGAGTCTTTGTAGTGGCTTGTAATAAGAGGAAATAGAATAACGGTTCCAATTCCTGATATTAATATAGATTCTACTTCGATAAGAAGCTCATCTACACTTAAATGAAATTGATTAGGAAGACTCGAAATAGGAGATCTTACTTGTTTGCCCTCCGTAATAAAAAAGGGCATAATTAAGTTAGAGGCCTGAATAAAATTTTCTTGAATCAGAGCGCGAATAGATTCTGATTTGCGGTTACGCCTGGGGCGCTTTAAAAGATGAAGAGGTGTATTCATAAACTAAAATCCTAAATAGCTTTTTAGACAAATTAATAGCATCGTAATATATAAACTTATTTAAAATCTTACTAAAAATCTCTTTTTTCTCTTGCTCGGGATCAGAAAATATGGCAGGCTGGTTTATTAATTTTTCTTCGAAATTAAAAAAAACTAGATATTAAGGATAAGGGTAAACAAATTATGAATAGTCACGAGGAATTTAGTGAAAATCAAATTAAAATTTTGGAACATTTTGTCACAGACACAACCTCAAATGTTTTTGTCCTTCGCAATCTTCCTGAAGTGATCAAAGGGGCCCTTTTTTCAAGATATTCAAGATCAAGCCTTGGCTTGAGATCTCTCTTACTAAAAGAATTTATATTAAATGAAGAGACAGCTTTTGCATCTATTGCTGGAGATTCTACAGGAGATGGAGAGGGCGATGATCAAATATCGGCTATTCATAAAGCTCAAAATTTCTACGATCGCATTTTAGATGGATATGGGGATGATTCTATAGGAGAACTTGGAGGTGCGCATCTTGCAATAGAAAATATATCGATGCTTGCTGCAAAGGTTATAGAGGACAGTCGGCTCGGAGGCTCTCCTTTAGAAAAATCGACTCGCTATATCTATTTCGATCAGAAAGTCAATGGAGAGTATCTTTTTTATAAAGAACCTGTCCTTATGACGTCTGCTTATAGAAACCTGTATGTTGAAACTTGTAACATGTTGTTTGAAACCTATAGTGCCTTGATCCCTCCGATGACCACTTTTATGGAAGCCCAATTCCCTAAAGAGGAACATACTTCTAAAGTAGCTTATGGGGCGGCTGTTAGAGCGAAGGTTTTGGATTGTCTAAGAGGCTTGTTGCCCTCTTGCGCTTTAACAAATATGGGGGTTTTTGGAAATGGTCGGTTCTTTGAAACTTTGATTAAAAAGCTCAATGTTAACAATTTGGCTGAGCTGCAAGATCTAGGAAGGGATTGCTATCAAGAACTTTTTAAAGTAATACCCTCTTTCATTAGACGCGCAGATTCAAATCATAAAAATCAAATTGATTTTGCTCGTTTTTATGAAACGATGCAGGAAGAGGTAAAAGTGGTTACTAAAGAGCATGCTATTTGTGATGAGGGCTCTAAAAAACCTGGGGTAACTCTTATAGACTACAACCCTAAGGATGTTGTGAATGTTGCAGCAGCTCTACTTTACTCACAATCTGATAAACGACTTGGAGACCTAAAAGAGCATTGCGCTCAACTCTCAGTTGAAGATTTGGCTCGAATTATTGACGCTTCTTGTAATTCAAGAGAAAATAGACGGCACAAATCTCCAAGAGCTCTAGAGCATGCTACCTTTACTTTTGAAATAATAAGTGATTTTGGCTGCTACAGAGATCTGCAGCGTCATCGTATTTTGACACAAGAAAGACAGCTTTTAACTTGTAATTACGACTATTTTATTCCTGCAGAAGTGCTGGATACTGAAATGGAAGACGCCTACAGAGATGCTATGGATAAAGCTCGAATGGTTTATAACAAAATTGCTCATGAGCTACCAGAGGAGGCGCAGTACATTGTTCCTATGGCGTACAATATGCCCTGGTATTTTCATATTAATTTGAGATCTTTGCAGTGGCTTTGTGAATTGAGATCGTCGCCAGCAGGTCACCCTAACTATCGCTATGTTGCCCAGGAAATGGCTAAGTTGATTTGTGTAGCTATTCCAGCCTTTGAGCCTCTTTTCAAATTTGTTGATTATGAAGGATATGAACTAGGTCGACTCGATCAAGAAATTCGAAAAGCTGAAAAGAGCCAAAATTAGTTTATGTTGAGGCTCTTATGAATGTGCAAGATGAGAAGAGAGGGGGCATTTTTGGAGGTATGCTACTCGTTGCAGGAAGCGCAATTGGAGCTGGCATGCTTGGTCTACCTCTCGTTACAGGACAAGCTGGTTTTTTACCATCATTAGTCATTTTTTTATTTTGTTGGCTTTTCATGAGCTTAACAGCTCTACTGTTATTAGAAGCCAACCTCTTTGCAGGAAAAGATACAAATATTATTTCGATGGCTCATCAAAGCTTGGGAAATATCGGGAAGTATATAAGCCTTGCTGTATATATATTTTTAATTTACTCAATGCTTGTAGCTTACGTGGATGCAAGTGGTATTTTAACCCAAGAATTTCTTTCTTCGGCTTTTCGTGTAAAGTTTTCTGCGATTCAAGGGAGTCTTTTCTTTACAGTCTTATTTGGAGTGTTTGTTTT
The DNA here is from genome assembly GCA_022601335.1 of Chlamydiota bacterium. GTDB lineage: Bacteria > Chlamydiota > Chlamydiia > Chlamydiales > JAAZZY01 > JAJACV01. The sequence continues at coordinate 47,667 of JAJACV010000047.1, forward strand.
TTTAGGCACACTCTTTGTAGACCGTTTAAACAGACTTTTTATGTTAGGGTTAATCTTAACCTATATATTAGTACTTATTTTTGGAACTTCTGCCGTTCATACGGAGTATCTCAACCATAAAATTTGGGGGTATTCTATTTTGGCAATACCTGTAGTGATTACTTCGTTTGGTTATCATAATATCATTCCAACACTGACAAGTTATCTTAATGAAGATCGAAAAAAGATGATTACGGTGGTTGTGTTAGGAGGAGGGATTCCTCTGCTTATCTATATGCTTTGGGAGTGGTTAATTTTAGGAGCGGTTCCTTTTTCGGTTTTTCTAAACAAGCCTACCTTTGAAAATGTCTTAACATTTGTTCCAGATTCTAAGGTGACCCTTTTTTCTCAGTATTTTGCCTTCTTTGCTATAGTCACCTCTTTCTTGGCACAAGCTTTAGCCTTAGTGGACTTTTTGAGAGACGCTTTTCAGTTCAAAAAGAAAGCAATGAATCGTTTTTTCTTAATTTTGTTAGTCCTCATTCCCCCCTTTTTACTTGCCGCTAGTTTTCCTGGAATTTTTGTGAAAGCTCTCGGTTATGTAGGTGGGTTTGCTGCAATCATTTTATTTGTGCTCATTCCAGCTTTTATGGTGTGGGATTTGCGGTATCGTCAAAGAAACTTCGAACACAAAATAGTCCCGGGAGGTCGTGTGACTCTTTCTGTCATTATTTTTATAGGCTTTTGTATCATGACAATAGAGTTCGTGCAGGAGTTTGTTAACCTTTCGTTTTTAAAGCATATATTATGAAAAAAAATAGAGTTTTTGGAGGCGTATTACTGGTATCAGGGACGGCTATTGGAGCCGGCATGATTGCCTTGCCTGTAACTTCAGGTTCCGGCGGGTTAGTTCCAACATTAATTTTACTATTGAGCTGTTGGCTTTATATGACTACAACGGCTTTTTTGTTTCTTGAAGCAACTCTTTGGTTGGAGCGCGACGTAAATATTGTAACAATGGCAGAACATACCTTGGGTTGGGTAGGAAAAATTATCAGCTGGTTTCTCTATCTTTTTTTATTATATAGCTTAACAACTGCTTACTTATCTGGCTGTGGAGCCATTTTTATAAATTCGATACAGGCATGGGCTGGAATCCTTCTTCCTCAATGGGCAGGTCCTATTCCTTTTTTAATTTTATTTGGCCTTTGTATTTACTTGGGGACGCGTCCCTCAGACTATATTAATAGAGCTTTGATGCTTGGGCTTGTGCTGACCTATTCAGTGCTAGGGGCAAAGTTGACCCCGAAGATACAGGGGAACTATCTTTTACATAGTGACTGGAAACTTATTTGGCCATCTATTGCTATTATGGTCACCTCATTTGGGTATCACATTATTATTCCAAGCTTGTCTTACTACCTAGGCTATAGAAAGGATTTACTGAAAAAAACGCTTATATGGGGTAGCTTATTGCCTCTATTTGTTTATGTTTTATTTGAAGTGCTGGTTTTAGGAGTGGTTCCTTTTGGAGGACTTCATGGACTTGTTGCATTATCTCATAGCACACATCCTGAAGTAGACTTGATATCAACAATCAATATAAATGCAGGTGGTAGCAATATAGGAGAAGTTTTAAGATTCTTTGTTTATTTTGCTATATTAACTTCTTTTTTAGGGGTTTCTCTGAGCTTGCATGATTTTTTAGCAGATGGTTTGAAAATAGAGAAAACAAGTAAAGGGCGCTTTTTTCTCACTTTAATTACTTTTTTACCTCCTCTATGTTTTGCTCTTTTTTTTCCCAATGTCTTTGTTTCGGCTTTAAAATTCGGAGCTATTTTTGTGGCAGCTCTTTTGGGCATTCTCCCGGCTGTAATGGTGTGGTCTGGTCGCTATAAACTTAAAATGGAAAATAAGTTTAGGGTGATAGGAGGAAAAGGTGTTCTAGTTGGGGTAATACTTATCTCATTGATTGTAATTGTAATGGACGTCATCGATCAAATATAGATCTTCCAAAGAGCAAGCGATGCCGGCTATTAAGCAACGGAATCTAGCTGAGCATCTAATGATTTATACAGACTCTCTTTGGTTAGATAGGTGGGTAGGATCATTACAGCTAAGCCAAAAACTATAAAAATACAATTTATTAAACTAGGTGAGGTTATTGAGGTTATTCCAAAAATAGAACGCAACATTTTTTGAAAAATAGGCTCAGCAAAGCTCAAAGCTAGAATCAAGTAAGCCTCGGTGTAGCGGTGGGCTGAGGTAAACATAAACACAGCTATAGCATATATCACTCCACTGAGAATTAAATAGGGTAAATCTTTTAAATGTGGGATTTCTAAGCCTATCAATGCAGAGATGCACCCAAAGCAAAAACAGCCTATAAGAGTATTATATAATGTAATTACAAAAGGAGAGTTGGAGTTGCGAATTAGATAATTAGTTGATAAAACCAAAGAAGCAAAAACAAAAGCTGTTAAAATAGAGAACAAGCTCTGCAGTACTTCGTGTGAATTTTGTAATTTGAGAGTAAACGAATTCGTGCAAGTCAGTCCCAAAAATGTGATTAAAATTCCCAACCACGAAAGAAGAGAAATTTTTTGCCTGAAGAAAAAAACACAAAGAAGGGGGAGAAGAAATAGATCTAAATTAATAAATATTGAGTTGGTAAGATTTAGGTCAGATACGCGGAGAAAAGCAAAGGCTATATAGCACGCAATAGCAAAAATAGAATTGAGGGTGATACCTATAGGGTTCTTTGAAAAAATATTAGGCTTTCCTTTAAAACTATACCAGATACCGAGAGACATGAAAGCTATCAAAAATTGATAAAAGCACCGGTTATAAAAAGAGATAGAAACAGTGTTGAATTTCAATGTATCGCTTGTAAGATCTATAAGTAGCCAGGCTAGTAACGTAAGTAATATCCCTACGTGACGTTTTTTAGAGCTAATAGGTAACAGAAAGTCTATTTTATAGTTTCCTCTTGGTTTATTTTGATTAAAAAAGGTCATTTTTGATTTTAACCACACGACTAATAAAAATCCTTAAGGCACAAATCTTCATCTAAATTAGCATATATACTCAACAGAAAACTTGAAAGGACAAGATATTACTCCTGAAAATCTAATTGTTCTTAATTGATTTTCTCTCTAAAATTAGCAAGATACTCAATACAATTTAGGGCTTATGTTAAAGAAAAAAATATTGACAGGTGATCGTCCAACTGGAAAGTTGCATTTAGGCCATTATTTGGGAACTATTCAAAACAGAGTTGCTCTGCAAGACAAGTACGATTGTTCCATTTTAATTGCAGATCTTCATGTTTTAACAACCAAACCACAGAAAGAGCACATACTGGCTTCTAGAAACCACATTAAAGATATGGTAGTGGATTATTTGGCATGTGGCATCGACCCTGAAAAATCTGTTATTTACTTGCAGTCAGCTATTCCTGCTGTATGTGAAATGAGCCTATATTTTCAGATGCTTGTTTCTCTCAATCGACTAACCGGCTTGCCATCCTTGAAGGAAATGGCTAGGTCAGCTCATATTGACGAGGAAAGCATTCCCTTGGGTTTAGTCGCTTATCCCGTTCTACAAACAGCTGATATTTTAATGTCAAAAGCAGACCTCGTACCCGTTGGAAAAGATAATGAAGCACATGTTGAGTTGGCTCGATTAATAGCAAGACGGTTTAATCAGTATTATGGTGAATTTTTTAATATACCTGAAGTTGTCGTGGGACAATGCCCGACTTTAGTAGGGACAGATGGGCTAAATAAAATGAGCAAGTCCCTGAATAACACTATTTTTTTATCAGATAGTGCTGCAGACGTCGCTAAAAAAGTAAAAAAAATGTATACAGATCCTAATAGAGTTCATGCCCATATTCCAGGAGAAGTAGAAAAAAACCCTGTCTTTATTTACCACCGTTGGTTTAACTCTAATCAGGAAGAGGTTAATGATCTTAAAGAGCGTTATCAGAAGGGAAGCGTTACCGATGTTGAAGTTAAAGATAAATTAACTGTGGCTTTAAATAATTTTTTGGATCCCATTCGAGAAAAAAGAAATCAAGTTTTGTCTAGAAAGGGATATGTAGAAGAAGTTATTTATGAGGGAACTTTGAAAATGAGTGAAATAGCCCAAGAAAACATCAAGCAAATGAGAAGCGTTATGGGAATTTCAGGAACATGGAATAAAATTTCTAGAGTAGCTAGAGCTAAATCATAGGAGAGAAAAATGGAAGTAAAGTTAGGGATTGATAAAGAAAATCGCAAGGGGTCTGTTAAACTGCTTTCTGTTGTTTTAGCAGATGTCACAGTCTTATATTTTAAAACTCTAAACTATCACTGGAATGTTCGAGGATTTCATTTTGGCCCTCTTCACAAACTATTCAAGAAACAATATGAGCAACTAGCTGAATGGATTGATGAAATTGCAGAGAGAATTCGCATGTTAGGTGAATTTTCTCCAGGCTCTATGAAAGAATTGCTCAGTTTAACTCGCCTGGAAGAGGACAAAGGAGAAGGACGAGCTGAAAAGGCTATGCTTTCAAGTCTTCTTGCAGATTATGAGGCTATCATTCGCAACTTGAGAGTTGATATAGAAGTCGCTGATGACAAATTTAAAGATATGGGAACATCGGACTTTTTTACAGGTCTTATTCAGAAACATGAGCAAATAGCATGGATGCTAAGAGTTCACCTTGAGGGTAATGAAAAGTGCTAGTATAGCTCTTTTTGCAATCTGTCATGAAAGCTTTTCAATTAGTTACAACGTATGAGCCTCGCGGGGATCAACCGACAGCTATTCAAACCTTGGTTGATGGTTTAAATGAAGGGAAGGAGTCTCAAGCTTTATTAGGTATTACTGGATCAGGAAAAACCTTTACAATGGCAAATGTCATTGAAAAAGTAAATCGCCCCACCCTTATTTTAGCACATAATAAAACCCTAGCAGCTCAGCTCTATTCAGAATTTAAAGCCTATTTTCCTGAAAATGCGGTGGAATATTTTGTATCGTATTACGACTACTATCAACCAGAAGCTTATATAGCTCGCTCCGATACCTTCATTGAAAAGGATATGTCAATAAATGATCGAATTGACCGACTTAGATTAAGCGCTACAAGATCTCTTTTGGAGAGAAGAGATGTCATTATTGTTGCCTCAGTATCCTGTATATATGGGTTAGGAGTACCTGAGTATTACGCTGAGATGAATGTCAAAATTGAAAAAAGGCAAATGCTAGATAGGGATGCTTTTCTTCTTTCTTTAGTTGCGATTCACTACAAAAGAAACGATTACGACTTTAAAAGAGGAACGTTTCGAATAAGAGGAGAGAGCATTGAGATTTTTCCAGCTTACGAAGAAGATATGGCGCTTCGAATAGAGTTTTTTGGAGATGAGGTAGACCAGATTTCTCATATAGATCCACTCACAGGAATGGTTTTAAAACATGAAAACCAAGTGGTACTTTTCCCCGCCTCTCACTTTGTAACTCCTGAAAATGTTAGAAAAACAGCCCTTTTGAACATTAAACAAGAGTTGTCTCACAGAGTGGATGAACTCAAAAGGGAAGAGAAGCTTTTAGAGACAGAGAGGATATTACAGAGAACTCATTATGACCTAGAGTTGATTAAAGAAATGGGCTTTTGTAAAGGTATCGAAAACTACTCTCGTCACTTTTCCAATCGCCTTGCCGGGTCTCCGCCTCCCTGTTTATTAAATTATTTCCCTGACGATTTTTTACTTTTTGTGGATGAATCGCACCAAAGTATTCCACAAATTAGAGCTATGTACAATGGAGATAAAGCAAGAAAAACATCTTTAGTGGACTATGGATTTAGATTGCCCTCGGCTTATGATAACAGACCCTTGAAATTTGAAGAGTTTTATAAAAAAATAGGGCAACGTATTTATGTATCAGCCACGCCAAGTGATTGGGAGCTGGGTGAGGTTCATGGGGAAGTGGTGACTCAAATTATTCGTCCCACAGGATTGTTGGATCCTAAAATTGAAGTGAGACCTGCTTCAAATCAAGTAGATAATGTACTTGAAGAAATACGGGTTCAACAGGAAAAAGATGGGAGAGTTCTTGTCACGACACTCACAAAGAGGCTTTCTGAGGATTTGGCAAAATACTTGGTTGAGCTTGGAATAAAGGCTAAGTATTTGCACTCAGATATAGATACTTTTGAACGAATGCAAATCATACAGGATCTAAGAGCTAAAAAATTTGATGTATTAATTGGCATCAACCTTTTAAGAGAAGGCCTTGACATTCCAGAGGTCTCTTTAGTTGCTATCTTAGATGCTGACAAAGAGGGCTTTCTTCGATCCGAGACAGCATTATTACAAACTTGCGGCAGGGCTGCTAGAAATAGTGAAGGAAGAGTCATAATGTATGCTGACAAAATCACTAGCTCTATCCAAAAGACTCTTGACGTGACAAATGATCGAAGAAAACAGCAAATGGAATATAATAAAAGACACAATATTGTTCCAAAGACAATAAAAAAGGGACTCTTTAATATTTTTCCTGAGGAAATGGAAGCTGTATCTCAAAGCGGATCAAAGAAAAAGCATGTGAATATCGAAGACATTCGCAGGCAGATTAAAAATCTTGAGAACGACATGAGAAAGAAAGCAAACAAGCTAGAGTTCGAAGAAGCTGCTAAAATTCGAGATGAGATGAAAAGGCTTCAAAAAGTAGAGCTGTCTTTAAGCTAGCTCTCTTTTAGTTTTTTAAGTGTCCGCTTACAACCCGAGTCATTTGAAACATATCAATAGGATCTTTTCCCAAAACCTGACTCAGCTTTTGATCTGGTACAATCATTCTTTTGTTACTAGGGTCTTGCAGGTCATGTTCTTTAATGTAGATCCAAATTTTCTTGGTCACTTCGCCTCTAGAAAATTCACCTTCTCCAATTAGATCAGAGAGTTCCTTTGATAGCTTAACTTTGGGCTGTTCTCTCTTTGTAGCCGTCTTTGCAGCTTTTTTCTTTCCTTTAGCCGTTTTGGCACTCTTTTTAGCTGTTTTGGCACCTTTTTTAGGTTTGGTTTTTTTAATGTAAGCTTGCTTTGGATAGTTGATGTACTTTACTTTTAAGTCTTCAAGATCATTAACAATGACATCACATTCAGGAAAATTTGAGCAAGAAAAGAAAATCTTTCCGTAACGAGAGCGTCTTGCAACAATTTTACCATCGCAACTCTCAGCAGGGCAGAAAGGCATTTGACTTTCGTCTGGGAGATCTTCTCCTTTCTTTGGAATATTCACAATACCCTTACAGTTTGGGTAATCTGAACAGCCTAAAAACATACCGAATCGCCCTTGTCGAACCACCATCTCTTTTGTGCATTTAGGACATTTTTGCTCCCAGTCAAAGTTAGGGGCATAGTCTTCTTTATTGAGAGTAAGCAACTCGATAGGAGCAGAGAAATCACAAGTAGGATAATTTGAGCAGCCATAAAAGTATTTACTCTTAGCCCAAATTTTAAGAAGCTTATCTCCACATTTAGGGCACTCGTCTTCTGTAAGAATTTTGGGGACAAAGGCTTCTTTTTCTGCTTGCTCAACGGTGGGTTGAAAATCTTTCCAAAACTCAGCGAGTAGCTTTTTCCAGTCCTTTTCATTCACGGCAACGAGTTCTAACTCATCTTCTAGAGCGGCTGTAAAGCCAATGTTCATAATCTGCTTGAAATTAGTTTCAAGCATTTGAGCAATAACTTTTCCAAGCTCAGTCGGTACAAGTCTGCTCCGCTCTCTTACCGTGTACTCTCGACTTTGAATTTTGTTCATGATCGAAGCATAAGTGGATGGGCGCCCAATACCAGATTTTTCTAGAGCTTTGATTAAAAGAGCTTCTGTATATCTAGGAGGGGGCTTTGTAAAAGATTGCTCGGAGAGGATCTTTTCTAAATCTAAATCTTGCCCTTCTTTTAGCGAGGGAAGAAGTCTATCTTTATCTTGTATGGACTCTTCGTCTACTTTCTCTTCATAGACAGATAGAAACCCTTTAAATTTTAAGATAGAGCCTGTGGCACGTAAAAGGTATTTATCTGGTGAAGATTTGAGGGAGCCGTGAATATCACAGGAAATAGTGTCATAGATAGCTGAGGCCATTTGTGAGGCTACAAATCGTTTCCAAATAAGGTCATAGAGTAAAAATTGCTCTCGATTCAAAAAGTTTCGAATCATTTCAGGCGAATGCTCTAAACTCGTAGGACGAATGGCTTCGTGAGCATCTTGAGCTGATTTTTTAGTTGAGTAAGATCTTACGCTTTCATGTAGAAATTTTTTTCCATATTTTTGTTCAATATAGGAGCGGACCTCTTGAATACCTTCTGGTGCTATTCTAACGGAGTCTGTACGCATATAGGTAATTAAACCAACACTTCCGCCTTCTCCAACTTCTACCCCTTCATATAAACTTTGAGCTACACTCATTGTTCTTACAGAATTAAAGCCGTAGTGTCGACTGGCTTCCTGTTGGAGGGTAGATGTAATAAATGGAGGAACAGGATTTCTCTTTCTTTCTTTTGCCGTTACACTTGTTATTTTGTAGGAGGATTGCTCCAATTCCTTAACAATTTGATCTGCTTTTTCCTGATTGTTTATCTGTATTGTTTTCTTTCCTTCTTCAGCCTCTTTAGTGATTCTTTTGTGGTCTATAGAGTGAAGATAGGCTTCAAAAGAATCTTTTTTGTTGTTTAAGAGGCCTTTGAGGGTCCAGTATTCAACGGGTTTAAAACCATCAATTTCTTTTTCTCGATCTACAACGAGTTTTAAAGCCACAGATTGAACGCGACCTCCAGAGAGAGCTCCACCTACTTTTCGGTGAATGCGCCTAGAGAGAATAGGGGAAATTTTATATCCAACAATACGATCAAGCAAGCGCCTGGCTTGTTGGGCATCTACTAAAGACATATTAATTTCTCTAGGATTTTCCAAAGCCTGACTCACTGCATTTTTGGTAATGGACGTAAAGGTAATGCGCTTGAGTTTGGTGCCTTTGGGTAAGACATGAGCAATGTGCCATGCAATAGCCTCACCTTCTCTATCGGGATCGGGAGCGAGGTAAACTACATCAGCATTTTTTGCAGCTTTCTTAAGTTTGTCAACAACCGCCTTCTTATCCGGAAGGACTTCGTATGAAGGTTCAAAGTTATTTTCAAAGTCTATTGCAAAGCTCTTGGATGGAAGATCGCGAATGTGTCCAACAGACGATTCAATAGCGTATTTGTTGCCTAAAAATTTCTGTATAGTTTTTATTTTAGTTGGAGACTCAACTATAATGAGCGGCTTCTTCATTCGTTCCTTTGGGTTAGATGTTTTTGAAAATACAGCAGAATGAAAAACTGATTGATTTAACAAAATAGGCGATTAGCTTATTATTAACACCTATTTTCTCAAAGAGAATAAATTTTATTTGAAATAAGTATAGTAAAAACAAGGATTTTAAGTTTGTCTTTTTTAGAGGATAGGGAATTATTAAGTTATAACAAAAGAGGCTTTTTCCCAGGGCCTTATGAAAATGAAAGCCAATTTTTGAATAGAGTGGGTAGTTTTTCACAGTATTCATCCTCAAGGGATACGATTTGTTTTGAGTCGCTAAACACAGCTGAAGAGCTTTATGATATTAAGCCTGATTGGGTTCAAATTGAATATACAGCGCTGGGCTTTAGATTTTGGGAAGCCGCTCACGTAGAAACATCATCCAATTATTTTAAATTTAGTCTTCGAAAATCTTTTTTAAATCACCCCAAGTATTTAGGCATTTACTGTAAAAAAGAAATTTTAGCCCACGAATTTGCTCATGTTGGTCGAATGAATTTTCCTCAGTCTAGGTTTGAGGAGCTTTTTGCGTTTCAAACATCGAGTTCGTTTCGTAGAGTTTTTGGCCCTTTATTTTCCACCCCAAACCAGAGTTTTACTTTAATTATTCTAACTCTTATGTCCTTTTTAAGTGATTTTCTGCTTGGGCAAATTCCTTATGTATGGGCATTTTTCAAAGTCTTGCCTCTTATTTTTCTAGGGTATTTAGGGTTAAAGCTGCTTTTTACTAGACGCTTCTATAATAAAGCATTTAGAAAAATGAAGGCGCTTGTTTTAGATGAGAAAAAAGCGAGATATATTGTTTATAGGCTTACTGATAAAGAGATAAAGAAGTTTAGCCGAAGCCGGATGAAAGTAATAAAAGAATATATAGCGAAACAAAAAAATAAAGAGCTTAGATGGAGGCTGATTTATTTGGCTTACTTTAATTCAACGATTTGAGTTTGGCATATTTTGCTAGCAATGTTTTGGTCTTGCCATCTTTTTGAAAGAACACATCGTAGGTAACACCTAAAGAAGAAGAGCCCACTTTTCGAATCACCCCAGCTCCAAAGTCATGATGAAAGACGCGATTGCCTTCTAAAAACTCAGAAAATTCTTTTTCACTCTGAGGGGTTGGCTCAATAAATTCGATCTCTTCATCTTTAGATTCAAAGTATTCTTTGGGGATTTCTCTCAAAAAACGAGAGGGGCGCATGGATCTTGGGCCTCCCCAAACAAATCTTGTCGTAGTGTGAGAGAGGTAAAGCGCTCTTTTAGCACGAGTCATACCCACGTAACATAGGCGCCTCTCTTCTTCAATTCCCTGATCCGTGTTCAGACAATTGATATGAGGAAAAAGAGTCTCTTCCATTCCAGACATAAAGACGGTATGAAACTCTAACCCTTTTCCGTTGTGAAAAGACATAAGAGACATTCGTTCTATAGAAGTATCAGAATAATCTTCGGAAGTATTAAGTGTGAGTTCCTCTAAAAACTTAGAAAGTGATGGAGCATCTACCTGCTCTTCCCATTCAATCGCTTTACCTATAAGTTCATCGATATTCCCTTTGCGATCTTCGTAACTATCAGGGTCTAGTTTTAAAATCCCTAAATAACCTGTTTTTTGAACGGTTTGATAGACAAGCTCTTGTAGAGGAGACTCTGCTTTTATTTTTTTTAGTTCGGCAAGTAAAGTTAAGTATTCCTTTAAACCTGTAAGTTGTTTTTGACTAAGCTTCATAGAAGCTTCCGGTTTTGTTAAGTGATCACAGGTGGCTAAGATAGTTTCTTGTCTGTTATGAGAAAGAGCAATTATTTTGGTCAGAGTTGCTTCTCCAATACCTCTTTTTGGCAGGTGTATCGTTCTTAGAAAAGAGACCAAATCAGCGGAATTTTCGATAAGACGCAAGAATGCTAAAATGTCTTTAATTTCTTTTCTTTGATAAAAGGACATTGCTCCCAAGATCTTATAAGGAATATTGCGTTTCAGTAATTCATCCTCAAAAGGACGAGATTGAGCATTGGTTCTATAAAAGATAACCATGTCTTTTAAAGAAAGTGATTTTGTTTTTCTAAGTTTGACAATTTCTTCAATGATGTAGAAAGCTTCTTCTCTTTCATTAAAAGCGCGATAGGAATGAATTTTCTCACCTTCTCCTAAGTCGCTCCAAAGGTCTTTTTTATATCGGCTTTGATTACACTCGACGAGATGATTTGCCGCTTTTAATATGTTGGAGGTGCTTCGATAGTTTTGCTCTAAGCGAATAATTTTAGCGTCAGGCCAATCCTTTTCAAAGTTCAATATGTTTTCAATGTTAGCTCCTCGCCAAGTATAGATGGATTGATCTGGGTCTCCAACTACGAACAAATTTTTACGTTTTTGGACAAGAAGTGAGGCGAGTACATACTGAGCCATATTTGTATCTTGATACTCGTCTATAAGAACTTGGTGCCAACGATCTTGGTACATTTCCAAAACTTTTGGAAACTCCCGAAATAATTTTACTGGAAGATAGAGTAAATCATCAAAATCAACTGCAGAGGCTTCAAAAAGCTTGAGTTGGTAGAGCTGGTAAACTTTTGGAGCTACTTGAAGAACAGGCGAGGCATCATCATTTGGATCCGGTTCTTGTAAGTGATTTTTAGCTCTTGAAATAACCTGTTTAAGTGCTTTGGGAGTTATCTTTTTGTCTTCTATGCCAATCGATTTGATACAAGTTCTTAAAATTTTGAGAGCATCTTCTTCATCATAAATCAAAAAGTGATTTTTATAGCCAAGGTGGTGAATTGATTCTCTTAGAATACGGACACCCAAGCTATGAAAAGTACAGATAAGGGGGGCTTTTGGAACTTCTTTTTGAATACGCTCGCGCATTTCTACTGCAGCTTTATTGGTAAAGGTCACAGCAATAATTTGTCTGGGATCTACCCCTTTCTCAAGGAGCTCTGCAATTCGACAGGTTATGACCCGCGTTTTTCCAGATCCAGCACCGGCAAGTACGAGCAAGGGGCCACTCATATGTTGAGCTGCTTCTTGCTGTTGGGGATTGAGTAAGGCTTTTGTCATCACGGGAAAGGATCTTAGAACAAAGGGGATGATTTTATCCAGAAGTTTCAAGAGCTTTTTTGATCAGGCTAGGGTTTTCCTTATTAAGATCTGGTTTTCAGTTGTTTATGTTTATATATGAGGTGTGTGGTAAGGCTCCTGTCTTCTTAGAGATAGATTGAAATATTTTTTCACCTAGTAATTTACTCAAAAAATAACAAAATTACTAGGTAAAATATTGAATATATAACTTATTGCCTAGTAATCTGTAATTTTTACAGTTAAATTACTAGGTACAGTGGATAGAGATAAATTTTTGAAATGGATTAAAAAAGGCTTTAAATCACACCCTATGGTTGCTCTCTTCGGGCCCAGACAATGCGGTAAGACCACTTTGGCTCGTAAATACATCAAAGAAAAAGGGTTATTTCCTAGTGAAAACTACTTTGACCTTGAAGACTATGCAGATATTAAACGCCTCTCTAACCCGAGACTTGCTTTAGCTAAGTTGAAAGGTTTGGTTGTTATTGATGAGGTTCAACGCATGCCAGATCTTTTTATGTCATTGCGCGTTTTGGTTGATGAAGAAGAAAGTGATAAGCAGTTTTTAATTCTGGGGAGTGCTTCAAGAGAATTGCTCAGGCAGTCTCCTGAATCTTTGACAGGTCGAATTATTTACCTGGAGCTGACTCCGTTCATGTTATCGGAAGTTGATAGTGAGCAAAGATTGTGGGAAAGAGGTGGCTTCCCTTTGTCCTATTTAGCAGAGGATCCAGAGGATAGCTATATTTGGCGAAAGTCATATATACGCAATTTTTTAGAATATGATATTGGAGCTCTTGATTTAAAAGCGGACCCTTTGCAGTTAAGGCGTTTTTGGATGATGCTTACTCATTACCATGGAAATATATATAATGGCATGGAGGTAAGTCGATCTTTAAATATGAGCTACAATAAAGTGAGAAGCTATGTCGATATTTTGACCTCTACTTTAATGATTCGTCAGTTGCAACCGTGGCATGCAAATATTTCAAAAAGACAGGTTAAATCTTATAAAATTTACTTCAGAGATAGTGGATTATTTCACACTTTACTAGGTATTAATAAAAAAGCTGATTTGTTAACTCATGCAAAACTGGGGGCCTCATGGGAAGGTTTTGCTATAGAGGAAGTCATTCGTTATCATCAAGCAGAGCCTTATGAATGTTATTTTTGGGCGACACAATCGCATGCTGAACTTGATTTATTAATTGTTAGAAATGGTCAAAAACTCGGTTTTGAATTTAAATATACAGATGCTCCATCTCTTACTAAATCTATGAAAATTGCCATGGAAGACTTAAAACTGGATTCTTTAACTGTGATTTATCCAGGTTCGAAACCCTACGCTTTAGATGAAAAAATTAAAGTAGAGGGCTTGGGTGCTCATGTTAATTACTTCAAAACCTAGGGATTATTTTTCAGATTGATTTTAAAATTCATTATAGCTGTTGATTCTATCAGAGCTTTCTAAAAATGCTATAGCCTCTTCATAGGTCTCTCGCTCACTTGTTTTATATTTATACTTATTTTCAGGATCGTACGTACTATACGCCAATTTGCCAAAATTATATGAACAAACCCCTAAATTTGGAGAATAATTTTTTTGATGATCAGGTTTGATGTAAATTTGAATTTGAACACTTTTTTTATTAAAACCACCGGGAAGAAGATGTTTTTGAATTGCCGGATTGTGATTGACCGTTGTAATGACTTCATGAGCACAATTAATTAACATCTCTCTTGCTTCCTCTTTAGAAATAGAGCGATAAATATCAAAGGCAAGATAAAGGCCTTCTATTTCATACATCATTTTTCCACCTTGTCCAGACTGTGACATCCCATAGCGCTTGGAGAGCGTTTGAGCACA